>JAYWAX010000370.1:0-32992 GCA_043782125.1 Acetobacteraceae bacterium
ATAATCGACGTCCGTTACGTCGCTCCCCTCGAACGTGAATACGAGCCGCCAATTGCCCGATACCCAAACCGCCCACTGGCCTTTCCGGCCGCCCTTTAGTTCGTGGAGCCGGGTGCCCGGCAGTTTCATGTCGTCAGGTTCGGCGCTGATATCCAACGCGGACAGCAATCGAGCGAGTTTCCCGGCATGTTGAGCGTCGATCCCGCGCGTACCGCCCGTATTGTAAAATTCTTCGAGGCCTTTATGGCGAAACCTCAGGATCATATGTAACCTGTAACCTCTCGCGCCTCATCCTTCAACATATTCTTTGCCGCGCCGTCCTCGATCGATGGAGAAGCCGCTCACCCCGCCCGGCACCCCAGCAAATGCGCGATCGCGAAGGTCAGCTCCGGCCGGTTCAGCGTGTAAAAGTGGAACTCGTCCACGCCGTTTGCCTGCAACAGCCGCACCTGTTCCGCCGCCACGACCATGCCGATCATGCGGCGCAGTTCGGTCTCATTTTCCGTGCCCTCGAACATACGGCCCAGCCAGGCGGGGACGGAGGCGCCGCACATGGCGGAGAAGCGGGCTATCTGGGCGAAGTTCGACACTGGCATGATCCCCGGCACCACCGGCGCCTTGATCCCGGCGGCCAGGCAACGGTCGAGGAAGCGCAAATACACATCCGTGTCGAAGAAATACTGCGTGATCGCCCGCGTCGCCCCGGCGTCGAGTTTCCGCTTCAGCGCGTCCAGATCGTCATCGGGACTCTGCGCGGAGGGATGGGTTTCCGGATAAGCGCCGACCGAAATCTCAAACGGCGCGATATCGCGCAGCCCGGCGACCAGGTCGGCGGCATAGGCATAACCGCCGGGATGCGGCGCGTATTCGGTGCCAGGCGGCGGGTCGCCGCGCAACGCGACGATATGGCGCACACCGGCATCCCAGTATTGTTGGGCGACCTCATTCACCTCTTCCTTGGTGGCGCCGACGCAGGTCAGATGCGCGGCGGGCACCAGCGCGGTTTCGCGGGCCAGGCGGGCGACGGTGCCATGCGTACGCTCGCGGGTCGAGCCGCCCGCGCCATAGGTGACGGACACGAAGCGCGGGCCAAGCGGCGCCAGACGCTCGATGCAGGTCCAAAGCTGCTGTTCCATCGCTTCTGTGCGCGGCGGCGAGAACTCGAAAGACAATTGCGGCACGGGATGGGAGGCATCGCGGACCGGCAGGGTGCTGAATCGGGGGCCGGTGAGCCAGCGGCGCAGCGTGTGGTGGGTGTCGTCGTCCATGCCCCGTTCAATCCCCATTCGCGCCTTGCATTGCAAGCGTTATATGGATGGGCGCGCGGGCAATCGCCTGAACGTAGCCGCGAGACTTTCTCCGTCATGGTACGGCTCGACCGGGCCATCGGGCGCGGCACCTGTGCCGTGGGTAGAGGCACGCACCACCGTCGCGTGTGCCGTCGAACGGGCGGATGTGCCGTTCCCGATGGTCCGGTCGAGCCGAACCATGACGAGGAGGCGCGACGGCTTTCATTCAGGGGATTGCCCGGAGCTTGGCGCCGCAGGTGCGGTATTCGTTGCATCGAGCCCCGCCCATGGTAGGTTCCCGCCGTAAGCCACACGAGCCCGAGGCCCGAATGCCTGCCACGCCATGCCGACGCGCGACTTCGAAAACGATCCCGCCGGGCGGAACGATCGCTCTGCTGGCTGCGGTGACGCTGTGCGCCGCCTTGGCGGGTTGCGCGACGCCGCCGCCTGCCAACGATCCAGAAGCGGTTGCGGATTTCCGCCAGACCAACGATCCGCTGGAGCCCGCCAACCGAGTCTTTTATCAGATCAATAACGGACTCGACACGGTGATCCTGAAGCCGGTGGCGCAGGCTTACCGGTACGCCGTCCCTGGGCGCGTCCGCACCGGCGTGTCGAATGTGCTGGACAATCTGGGCGCCCCGGTGCGCCTGACCAATGACGCGCTGCAAGGCAAACCAAGGCGCGCGGGCGATACCGCGATGCGGTTCGTCATCAACTCCACCATCGGCCTTGGCGGCATTTTCGATGTCGCCGCAGACCTGGGCTATCCGCCGCACGATTCGGACTTCGCGCTGACCTTGGCGAACTGGGGCGTGCCAGAGGGACCATTCCTGTTCCTGCCGATTCTCGGGCCCTCGGGTCCGCGGGACGCCGCCGGATTCGGAGTCGATATCGCGCTCGATCCCTTCGGCTGGGTCGGACGCGGGACGCGGGCCGCGACCGCCGCCACCTGGACCCGGACGGGCGTGGGCGCGGTGTCGGAACGGGAACGGCTGTTGGATCCGGTCGAACAGATTAAGAAGACCGCGCTGGACCCTTATGCCACCTTCCGCAGCCTTTACCGGCAGAACCGGACCGGCAAACTGGATACGATGCGCGCGGATACCCGCGCCACGATTCCGGTTTGGTGGCCTGGCGCGAACGCGGCGAATGCGCCAGACGGGCAACGCCAGACTCCACCGGCGAAATGATCGGGAGGTTCGGGACTTACATGTTGAATCGACGCCACAGCTTCGCCGCCGCCGCTTTCGTCTTTGGCGCGGCGGCGCCTCGCTTCGCCCAGGCTCAGCCTGTGGATAAGGCCACGGCCTTCGTGCAGCAAACCGGCGACAAACTGACCGCCATCGTCAACGGCAATCTTGGGGTGGTGGAAAAACGCCGCGCGCTGACCCAGATCATGGAGATCGCCGTCGATATCGACGGGATCGCGCGCTTCTGTCTGGGGAGGTTCTTGCGCAACGCTTCGGCAGACCAGCAGAAACGCTACCTCGCCGCGTTTCACGAGGTGTTGGTGACGAACATCGCCTCCAAGCTGGGTGAGTATCGGGGTGTGAAGGTCTCGGTGCAGCGCGCGCGCATGCAGGAGGACGACGCGATCGTGACGACGACGGTGGAGCGGCCGAATAATCCGCCGACCGTGGTGGAATGGGTGATCGGGCAGCCGGGCGCGGCGCCGCGGATCGTGGATGTGCTGGCGGAGGGCACGTCGCTCCGGCTGACTCAGCGGCAGGATTATGCGGCGTATCTGTCGCGGAACAACAACGACGTAGATGCGTTGATCGCGGCGATGAAGGCGCAGACCGCGGCGGGGAAATAAGGGCGCTTCAGGCGCTGACCCGGCAGTCCATTTCGTAAACCAGGCGTTGCACCGGCGGGCGGGCGAGATGGCAGCTCAGGCCGTGCTGCGGGGGTCCGTTTCATCCTGAAGGAAGGGATGGAGATCGTGGACGGTCTTTTCCGGCGTAGCATCATGGGACGTCGTCCCGTTCAGGCGAATTGCACTTCGAACTTTCTTGACCGGTTCGATTGCCGTGGATTCTACCCAACGTCGAGGAAATACCCCCGGCGGCGATCAAGCCCCGGGATCGCCGCCGCATGTTCAGGCGGCCGGTTCCCGAAGTTCGACGTTGTAGCCCATGTTCGTCAGGCGCCGGCCAACCGAAGCCCTGGGGGCAGCCACTCCGTCAGAGGACTGGCTGCGGCGCACCCT
This sequence comes from Acetobacteraceae bacterium, assembly GCA_043782125.1. Classification (GTDB taxonomy): domain Bacteria; phylum Pseudomonadota; class Alphaproteobacteria; order Acetobacterales; family Acetobacteraceae; genus Rhodopila. The sequence goes on from JAYWAX010000370.1 coordinate 3,502, forward strand.
CGGGATCGCGCGCCATCGATAGATAATGAAAGAAGAGCAAAAGAAAAAGGCGGCGGGCCGGATTCCCGAACCGCCGCCCATTCTAAAAATCCCGCCCCTTACAAACTGCCGAACAACGCCGCCGTGTCCGACATGCGATTGGAGAAACCCCATTCGTTGTCGTACCAGCCCATCACCCGGGCCAGCCCGCCATCGACAACCGCCGTCTGCGTTTCATCGAACGTGCAGCTCGCCGGGTTATGGTTGAAGTCGATCGACACCAGCTTCGCGCGGTTGTAATCCAAAATCCCCGCCAGCTCGCCTTTCGACGCATCCAGCATCGCGGCGTTGATTTCTTCCTTCGTCGCCTGCTTCGCGAGATTCACGTCCAGCGACACCAGCGACACATTCGGCGTCGGGATGCGGATGGAGCTGCCATCCAGCTTGCCCTTCAACTCCGGCATCACCAGACCCATCGCGCGGGCCGCGCCGGTGGAGGTGGGGATCGCCGACACCGCCGCCGCGCGGGCGCGATGCAGGTCGCTGTGCAGCGTATCGACCGTGTTCTGATCGCCCGTGTAAGCGTGGATCGTCAGCATATACCCGCGCAAGATACCGAACCGCGCATGCAGCACTTTCGCCATCGGCGCCAGGCAGTTCGTCGTGCATGACGCGTTGGAAATCACCGTCATGTCCTTGGTGATCGTCTTGTGATTCACGCCGTAAACGATCGTCGCATCGACCTCATCGGCGGGCGCCGAAATCAGCACCTTGCGCGCGCCCGCGGTCAGCAGCGCCGAGGCCTTCGCCTTCGACGCGAAGATTCCCGTGCATTCCAGCGCGACATCCACGCCCTGGTAAGGGACCTTGGTCGGATCGCGCTCGGCCGACACGGTCAGAGGGCCATAGACCTTGCCGTTATGACGGATGGTGATCGTGTTGCCGGAGACCTCGATCTGGCCGGGGAAGCGGCCATGCACGCTGTCATAGGCGAACAGATGGGCGTTGGCCTCGACCGAGCCCAGATCGTTGATGGCGACGGGGACGACGTCCTCGCGTCCGCTTTCCACGATCGCCCGCAGCACGAGCCGCCCGATCCGTCCAAACCCGTTGATCGCGACCTTTACTGGCATGTTCGCATTCCCTTTCTATTGAGTTGCAAGCCGTTGACGCACCGCCGCGGCGACGGCGTCCGCCGTGATTCCGAAATATTCGTACAACACCTCCGCCGGCGCGGAGGCTCCGAAGCCGGCCATGCCGATGAAGACGCCGTCCAGGCCCAGAATACGTTCCCAGCCGAACCCGCCGGCGGCCTCGATGCCGACCCGGAAAGCGGTGCCGAGCACGGTGGCGCGATAGGAAGGCTCCTGTTTTTCGAAGAGTTCCCAGCAGGGCAGCGACACCACGGCGGCCTGGATGCCGTCCTTCGCCAGTTGCGCGCGGGCGTCCATGGCCAGCGACACTTCCGACCCGGTGGCGATCAGCGTGGCCTGCCGCGGCCCTTCGGCCTCGGCCAGGACGTAGCCACCGCGCGCGGTGAGGTTTTCGCCCGCCTCGAAGCGCAGCGCGGGCAGCGCCTGGCGAGTCAGGACCAGCAGACTGGGTCCGTCTTTACGGCGGATCGCCAGTTCCCACGCTTCCACCGTTTCCATCGTGTCGGCGGGCCGGAATACGTGGACGTTGGGCATGGCGCGCAGGCTGGCGAGATGTTCGACCGGCTGATGCGTCGGTCCGTCCTCGCCCAGTCCGATGGAGTCGTGGGTCAGGACGTGGATGACGCGCTGGTGCATCAGCGCGCCCAGACGGATCGCGGGCCGCATATAATCGGTGAAGACGAAGAACGTGCCGGTATAGGGAATGACTCCGCCATGCAGCGCCATGCCGTTCGCGGCGGCGGCCATGCCGTGTTCGCGAATGCCGTAATGGATATATTGGCCGCCGAAATTGCCCGGCGCGACGATCGTCTGGCCCTTGACCAGGGTCAGGTTCGACCCGGTCAGGTCGGCCGAGCCACCGACGAGTTCCGGTGTCGCGAAGACCAGGGTTTCCAACGCCTTCTGGCTGGACTGCCGGGTGGCCAATTTCGGCCTTGTCTCGGCGATTTCGCGTTTCAGCGCGGCGACGGTCTCAGCCCAGTTGTCCGGCAGTTTGCCGGCCATGGCGCGATCGAACTCGGCGCGCTGGTTGTGACCGGCCAGGCGTTTCAGCCAGGCGCGGCGCGTGCCGGCGGAACGCTCGCCCGCCGCGTGCCAGGGTTTCGCGATGTCGTCCGGCACTGTGAAGGGCGCGGCGGTCCATCCCAGCAGTTCTTTCGCGGCGGCGGCTTCGGCTGGCCCCAAAGGCGAGCCATGGCTGCCCGCGGTGCCCGCCTTGGTGGGGGCGCCAAGGCCGATGATCGTGCGGCAAGCGATCAGCGACGGTTTCCGCGATCGTGTTGCCGCCGTCAACGCCGCCGCCACCTGATCCGGATCGTGCCCATCGACTCGGCGCACCGCCCATCCGGCGGCGGCGAATCGCTTCAACGCGTCCTCTGACGAGGACATCGCGGTGTCGCCATCGATTGAGATATGGTTGTCGTCGTAAAGCACGGTCAGTTTGGACAGGGCGAGGTGGCCCGCCAGCCCGATCGCCTCGTGGCTGACACCCTCCATCAGATCGCCATCGGACACGATCGCCCAGGTCCGGTGATCGACCAGGGATTTTCCGAAGCGTGCCGCCAGGATCCGCTCGGCGAGCGCCATGCCGACGGCCGTGGCCAGGCCCTGACCCAAAGGTCCGGTCGTGGTCTCGATTGCCGGGTGCTCGCCCCATTCCGGGTGACCCGCCGCGGGGGAGTGCAGTTTGCGGAACGCCTTTAACTGCGCCATCCCCATGCCCGCGTGGCCGGTCAGATGCAGCAGCGCGTAAAGCAGCATCGACCCGTGGCCTGCCGACAGCACGAAGCGGTCGCGGTCGTGCCAGCGAGGATCGGCGGCGTCGTATTTCAGAAATCGGGTCCACAACACCGTGGCCGCGTCGGCCATGCCCATCGGCATGCCGGGATGGCCGGACTTCGCGGCCTCTACCGCGTCGATCGCCAACGCGCGGATCGCATCTGCCATCCGGCGGTTTTCGGTGAGGGGGCGAGAGAGGATCTCGGACTGCAACGCCAGGGCGGGGTTGCCGCCCGAGGCTTCGGAAATGGCCGCCATGATGTCTCCTTGGACGGCGCCGCTATAGGAGCCCGGCGGCTCTTGGGCAAGAGCCGCGCTTTTACACCTGCGGGCAATCGCCTGAATGTGGCCGCGTGCCGCTTTCCGTCATGGTACGGCTCGGACCGGCGCATTGGAACCGGCGCGGCGGGTCCGTTCGCGAGGAAATCGCCGCGTGGGACCTTCCGCTGCCCTCCGTCGCAAGGTGTTGCCGCTCCGGATGGTCCGGTTTGGCCGTGCCATGTGCGGGAAGAGGCACAGCGGTTTCGTTCAGGCGATTGCCCCGCCGGGCGAACCGTGTCCGAACAAACGTTCGGGTTCGCGGCGATTCCCGCCACTCGCCGCGAACCGGTGCTTGCGGAACGGCGTTTTGACTCTTATGTGGGGCCGTCAAGGTCGCGGAAAGGCCCAGGTCCATGGCGCTTGACATCCCACACGAAACGCGCGGTGCCCCTCCCAACCGGGTGGAGGAGGCTTTGGCTTTCGACGACGTGCTCGTCGTGCCCGCTTATTCCCAGGTTTTGCCCGGCGCAGCGCGCACACGCACGCGGCTTACGCGCGGGATCATGCTGAATATTCCGCTGATATCGGCGGCGATGGACACAGTCACCGAAAGCGAGATGGCGATCGCCATGGCGCAGTTGGGCGGCATCGGCGTGATTCACAAAAACATGACGCCCGAACAGCAGGCGGCGCAGGTTCGCCAGGTGAAGAAATACGAATCCGGCATGGTGGTGAACCCATTGACGGTTCATCCCGATCAGACGCTCGGGGAGCTGATGGCGCTGAAGGCCACGCACAAAATCAGCGGGTTCCCGGTGGTCGAGCGGGGCACGAATCGCCTTGTGGGCGTCGTGACCAACCGCGATGTCCGCTTCGCTGCCGATCCTTCGACACGCGTTTACGAACTGATGACCCGCGACAACCTTGTCACGATCAGCCCCGACGCCGCGCCGGAGGAAGCGCGGCGGTTGTTGCATCGCCACCGGCTGGAAAAGCTGCTGGTGGTGGACGACGCGTTTCGTTGCGTCGGACTGATCACCGTCAAGGACATGGACAAGTCGGAGCTGCATCCGTTGTCCAACAAGGACGAACTCGGACGCCTCCGCTGCGCCGCCGCGACCGGGGTGGGCGAGGACGGGATCCAGCGCGCGCTGGCCCTGATCGCGGCCGAGGTGGACATCGTCGTGGTCGATACCGCGCACGGGCACTCGCAGGGTGTGTTGCGGGCGGTGGAGGCGATCAAGAAGAACTCAAACGCCGTGCAGGTGATCGCGGGTAACGTGGCAACGCCGGAGGGCGCGCTGGCGCTGATCGCGGCGGGTGCGGACGCGGTGAAGATCGGCATCGGTCCGGGCAGCATTTGCACAACGCGTGTGGTCGCCGGCGTGGGCGTTCCGCAGTTCACCGCAGTGCTGGAAACGGCCGCGGCGTGCCGGGAACACGGTATCCCCGCCATCGCCGACGGCGGCATGCGCACCAGCGGCGACATCGTCAAAGCCATCGCGGCCGGGGCCGATGCCGTCATGGTCGGCAGCTTGCTCGCGGGCACCGACGAGGCACCCGGCGAGGTGTTTCTGTATCAAGGCCGGTCCTATAAATCCTACCGCGGCATGGGCAGCATCGGCGCCATGGCGCGTGGCTCGGCGGATCGGTATTTCCAGCAGGATATTAAGGACCACCTGAAGCTGGTGCCCGAAGGCGTCGAAGGCCGGGTCGCTTACAAAGGCTCCGTCGCCAACGTCGTGCACCAATTGGTGGGCGGGCTGAAAGCGGGAATGGGGTACACCGGCAGCGCGGATATCGAGGCGCTGCAGGCCAATACCCGGTTCCGGCGCATCACCGGCGCCGGGCTGCGCGAAAGCCACGTACACGACGTGTCGATCGACCGGGAAGCACCGAACTACAGGCAGGATTAAAGGCCGCGCCTGGGCTCCGCCGCACAGGTACGTTGAAGGGGGCGGACTGGGTTAAGGGGGCGGAACCGTTCCACAATCGTCATGGCACGGCTTGACCGGGCCGTCGGAAGCGGCACCGGCGGCATGCGTCGAGGCACGAACGACCGTCGCGTGTGCCATCGAACAGGCGGATGTGCCGTTCCCGATGGTCCGGTCGAGCCGAACCATGACGAGGAGGTGCGACGGCATTCATTCGGGCGATTGCCCTGGGTCCCAACCCATCTGGCGTTGACATCCCGCAGCGCCCCGCCCAATTTCCGCCGCCAAACCGAGACCGACGCATCAGACCAGGGAACGCCGCCGACATGGCCGATCATCAACTGCAAAAACCCATCGAAGACCTGTGGGAACTGCGCGACAGCCTCACCTCCGCCACCAAGGGCGAGGCCCGCGACGCGGTCGAGGCCGCGCTCGAAGCCATGGACAATGGCACCGTCCGCGTCGCCGAGAAGATCGATGGCGCCTGGCACGTCAATCAGTGGGCGAAGAAAGCCGTGCTGATGTCGTTCCGTCTGACTGACTCGAAGCCGATGGAAGGCCCAGGAGGGGCGCCGGTGTGGGACAAGGTGCCCATGAAGTTCGAGGGCTGGGGCGAGAACCGTTTCAAGCAAGCCGGTTTCCGGGCGGTTCCCGGCGCCGTCGTTCGCAAATCCGCGTTCATCGCGCCCGGCGCCGTTCTGATGCCCAGTTTCGTCAACCTCGGTGCCTATGTCGGCCGTAACACCATGGTCGACACCTGGGCCACCGTTGGCTCCTGCGCCCAGATCGGCGCCAACTGCCATCTGTCCGGCGGCGTCGGCATTGGCGGCGTGCTGGAACCGCTCCAGGCCAATCCGGTCATCATCGAGGACGATTGCTTCATCGGCGCCCGTTCCGAAGTGGCCGAGGGCGTGATTATCGAGCAGGGCGCAGTTCTGTCGATGGGCGTGTTCATCGGCGCTTCCACCAAGGTTATCGACCGCGCGACGGGCGAAATCTTCATGGGCCGCGTGCCGTCGTACTCCGTCGTCGTGCCGGGATCGCTGCCGGGCAAGCCGCTGCCGGACGGATCGCCGGGCCCGTCGCTGTATTGCGCCGTCATCGTGAAAATCGTCGATGCGCAAACCCGCGCCAAAACCTCCATCAACGAACTGCTGCGCGATTGACCGGGTTGCTCGACCCGCTGCCGCTGGCGCAGGCGCTGATCCGGTGTAATTCGGTCACGCCCGCCGACGGCGGCTCGCAGGATGTGCTGGCGGAGGCTCTGGGCCGGCTCGGCTTCACGGTGCATCGGCTGCGTTTCGGCGAAATCGAGAATATTTATGCGCGCCTCGGTACCGGCGGCCCGCATATCTGTTTCGCCGGTCATACCGATGTCGTGCCGGTGGGACAGGTGAACTGGCGCGACAATCCCTTTGGCGGCGAGGTCCGCGACGGCGTGCTGTACGGCCGCGGTGCCTGCGACATGAAAGGCGCGATTGCCGCCTTCGTGGCGGGCGTGGCGAAGCACCTGGAAAGCGGCCCGCCCAAGGGCTCCATCAGTTTCCTCATCACCGGCGACGAGGAAGGTCCCGCCGTGGACGGCACCGTCAAAGTGCTGGAATGGATGAAGCAACGGGACCAAATCCCCGATTTCTGTCTGGTGGGCGAACCGACCTGCCCGGTGAAACTCGGTGACATGGTGAAAATAGGCCGCCGTGGCAGCGTGAACTTCAAAATCGAGGTCCACGGCACCCAGGGGCACGTCGCCTACCCGCAACGCGCCGATAACCCGGTGCATCGGCTGATCTCCGCGATGCAGGCTCTGACGGCCGCCCCCATCGATGCCGGCACCGAGTGGTTCGAGCCGTCCACGCTTGGCGTCACCAGTCTCGATGTCGGCAATACCGCCACCAACGTCATTCCGCCGTCGGCGCGCGCGATGCTGAACATCCGCTTCAACGACAAACACACCGGCGCCTCGCTGATCGCCTGGGTTAAGGCCACGCTTGCCCGCTACGCGGATCGTTGCGACGTGGAAGCTATCGTATCCGGCGAATCGTTCGTCACCAAACCCGGTCCCATGGTCGATATCCTTCGAAATGCCATCGTCGGCGCAACGGGGATCGAACCGAAGCTGGACACCGGCGGCGGCACCTCCGACGCGCGGTTCATCGCCAGGTACTGTCCGGTCGCGGAATTCGGCCTGGTCGGCGCGACCATGCATCAAACCGACGAACGCGTGCCGGTTGCCGAGATGCGCGACCTCGCTTGCGTCTATCATCACGTGATCGCGGCCTTCCTCAAATGAGCCAACCAGGCGTCCGGACGCGGGCCCCCATCCTGCGCGGGATGACGTCGATCGCGCGCGGCCGGGCCGAGGGCCTGAATTGCTTCCGCGACACCCCCCAGGCGTTCCTCGCCAGCCTCGCACCGGGGGCGGGACTGCTGACAGCGGCGGTACTGGCCGGATTGTCCGAAGGCGAGGGGGCCCGCGCGACGGCGGAAATCCCCGGCACATTATGCGTCCTGCTGGCGCCGTCGGTGCTGTCCTACGAACTCGCGCGGTTCTGGGGGCGCGAGGCATTCTGGTATCGTTACATCGTTGCGTTCAACTGGTGCCAGTGGCTGCTGCCATTGATCGGCATGGTGCTGATCTTTGGGATGACGGTGGCGCGCGCTTCGGGAATGGGCGGGCCGGGTGGCTTCAAGCTGCTGGTTCTGGGTCTCGCCGGCTATGCGCTGTGGATGAACTGGTTCCTTGCCCGTCACGGCCTCGCCCTTGGCGCCCTGCGCGCCGCCGCCTTCGTTCTACTGGTCAACCTTGGCACCATGGCATTGGTCTTCATTCCCGCGATGCTCGCCTCCGTTCCGCGGTGATACAAGTGAGTGCGGTCGCGTCTGGGCTGCGCGGCGCCTGGATGCTGATGCGCGGCGATGCCAAAGGGATCGACCTGCTCGACCGCGGCCCCGGCATCGCGATTCATTCCTTCTGGGCCATGCCGCTGTGCCTGCCCGCGCTGGTTTGTCTGAAGCTGTTCGATTGGCGTCAGGCCGGTGTGCCGGCCAATGTTCCCGTCGCCATGAGCCGGTATTTGCTGCTGTTCGTGGTCGGATGGCTGTTGTACGTTTGGATATCGCACCGCCTGGCGACGCTTTTGAACCGCGGGCCGCGTTGGCCCCTGTTCCTCGCGGCGTGGAGCTATACCTCCGCCGCCGGGAACACGCTGATCGCTTTGGGCGCGCTGCCCAGAGTACTGGGCGCGCCCGCGCCGGTGGCGCAACTCGCGGAAATCGTGGTCCTGGGATGGGCTTTGTGGATGCAATGGTTCGGAATTCGGCTTTCGTTAAAGGTTGGGGCATTGACCGCCACGCTGCTGTTGGCCGTTGATACGGTCGTGGGCGTGGCGATGGCGCTGGCCGGCGGCGTGGCGCGCTGACCCCTCGCCGCAGGGCTTTTGTAACCGCGGAAGGATAGCGGCATGCGTGTTTCATTGGGCCGGGCCGGCGTTTTCTGTCTTCTCGGTTGGCTCGCATTTTCCGCGCCGGGGCAGGCACAGGAAAGCCGGTTGCGGGCGTCGATGAACATCGAATTGCAAATTCTCGATCCGCACATCACGACGGCGACTGTGACCCGCGCATTTGGTTACATGATTTACGACACCCTGATTTCGATGGACTCGAAAGGGGTTTTCCATCCGCAGATGCTGGAATCCTGGCAAGCCAGCGACGACCGGCTGACCTGGACGATGATTTTGCGGTCGGGCCTCGCCTGGCACGATGGGACGCCGGTCACACCCCAGGATTGCATCGCATCGTTGCAACGATGGGCAAAAAACGACGCGTTCGGGAAACGCATGATGACGGCGGTGAAGGATATTCGCGTCCTCGACGACCGGAGCTTCGCGCTGGAGCTCAGCCGTCCTTACGCCTTCGTGGTCGAGGCGATCGGCAAGCCCAATGCCAACGTGCCCGTCATCATGCCCGCGCGAGTCGCCGCCGCGCCCGTGAGTACGCCCGTGACCGAAACGATCGGCTCTGGTCCCTTCACATTCCGGAGATCGGAATGGCGTCCGGGGGATCGCGCGATCTTTCATCGCAATGCCGCTTATAAGCCGCGTTCCGAACCTGCCGACGGCATGGCCGGTGGAAAAGTCGCGCATTTCGACGTGGTGGAATTCGTCAGCATGCCCGATCCCGCGACCAAGGTCGCCGCGCTGCAAAAGGGCGAGATCGATTATGTCGAAGTTCTACCTTTCGATTTTGTCGATTTATTGCGTAAAGACAAGAATATCGTGCTGGCCACGCTGCCGGCGCTGGCGCAGGTTACCGGCGGGTTGTCGGTCAATAATCTGATCCCGCCTTTCAACGATGTCCGCATGCGCCGCGCCATGCAGATGGCGTTGGATCAATCCGAGATTATGGCGGGCACCGGTCTTCCGCCCGACATGTATCTGCCGTTCTGCCAGTCGATCTTCCTCTGCGGCGGTCCGTACGCGACCGATGTGGGCACGGAACGTCTGCGCCGCCCGAACGCGGACGAAGCGCGGCGTTTGTTCAAGGAGGCTGGCTATAACGGCGAGCGGATCGTGTTTCTGCACTCCACTGACTCAGCCCAGATCAACCCGATTTCGTTGGTTGCGATCGAGCAATTGAAGCGCGCGGGCCTGAACCTGGATGTGTTCGCCGCAGATTACAGCTTTCAGGCGCAACGCCGGTTAAAGAAGGACCCGATCGACCAGGGTGGCTGGAACCTGATGCCGGTGGTCTGGAGCGGCTACGACATGATCAATCCGCTGTCGCATTATACGACGTCGTATTCCTGCGGGGGCAGTTATCCCGGCTGGAACTGCGATCCCGAAATGCCACCTCTGGTCGCGAAATTCGAGGCCGAGCCCGAGCCCGCGAAACGCAAAATCCTGGCCGAGGAAATGCAACGCCGCGTGCTGGAACAGGCGCCGCAGTTGTTCCTGGGGCAGTATTCTCCGCCTACGGCGCTGCGGGCAAATCTGACCGGTATGATCGTGAACGGATTGCACGTGTTCTGGAATTTACGGCGCAGCGGACGTTAGAGCACCGCGCAAAAAGATTGACTCTGGCCGCTCTCCGTCTTGGCCCGACTCGATCGAGCCACCGGAAGCGGCACGGCATACGCGGATAAGCGCATCCCGCGACGCGCGATGTGCCGTTCGTCAAAACGCCATGCCGCACCCGGTGGCCCGATCGAGTCGGGCCATGACGGGGAGAGGGCGTACCACGGGTCAATCTTTCGGGCCGCTGCCAGTTGACGAATCGCGTAAACGGATGTCCCATCGCCCGCCTTCAAACCGGCGCCTTCAATCCCTCGATCGCGCGGCGTACCCTTGGCTCCAGCGCTGCCGTCTCCAGCTCCGCCAGGATCTGCTTCCGCATGCGCGGGTCCCAGAATTTCCGCAGGTGATCCTCGATCGCCGCCACCGCCTCGCCTTCCGGCTTGTGTGCGAAGAAGCGGCCGATCTGGTTGGCCATATAGGCCAGTTTGTCATGCGCCATGTCCAACCTGTCCCGTCCCGATACGATGCGTATGGGTAAATGCCTCGAATGAGTCGTCCCGGGCGATCCCGATCAATGTGATGCCGGCCGCCTCCGCCGTTCGCACGGCCAGCGCGGTGGGCGCGGACACGGCAACGACAACAGGCGCGCCCATCGCCCCGGCCTTCTGCACCATTTCCACCGAAACCCGGCTGCTGAGCAAGAGCAGTCCGCGCGCGGCGCGCAGCCCAGACCAGGCCATCGCGCCGATAAGTTTGTCCAGCGCGTTGTGGCGTCCGACATCCTCTCGCGCCAGGACCAGGCCGTCCTCCGGCGTCCAGAACGCGGCGGCGTGAACCGCGCGTGTCAGGGCGTTCAGCGGCTGCGCGTTGGTTAACGCCGCCAGAGCCGCTGAAATGTCCGTTGGCGAAAAGCGCCGGTCCCCGGCCACGATGGGCACCGGGCGCACCGCTTCGGCGAGGCTGTCCATCCCGCACAGACCGCACCCGCCGGGCCCGGTGATCCGGCGCTGCCGCCGGGTCAGCCCGGATTGCCGCGCGGGCACCAGGTCCATGCGCAACTCTATCCCGTCCTCGACCGCGACAATGTCCAACGCCTCGATATCGTCCGGCCCCTGCACGATCCCTTCCGCCAGGCTGAACCCCAACGCGAAATCGCGCAGATCGGCGGGCGTCGCCATCATCACCGCGTGAGTCGCGCGGCCGTAAGTAAGGGCAATCGCTGTTTCTTCGGGAATTTCGCGCGCGCCGGCCGCGGCCAACTCGCCGCGCCAGATCGTGCGTGGAGCGGACAGATGAACAGCCGGAACGGAGCGCATGCCCAAGACCTGCGCCGCGCAATGGCGCGCGTCAATCGTCGCGGTGTACGCGTTCCATGCGTTCGTGGCGTTCCTGGGCCTCGATGGACATTGTGGCGATCGGGCGGGCTTCCAGGCGGCGGATGCCGATCGGTTCGCCGGTTTCCTCGCACCAGCCATAGGTGCCGTTTTCGATCCGGCTCAGAGCCTGGTCGATTTTGGAGATGAGTTTGCGGGCGCGGTCCCGGGTGCGCAGTTCCAGCGCCCGGTCGGTTTCGACGCTGGCGCGATCGGTGATGTCCGGTTCCAGAATGCCGCCTTGCGACAGGCTTAACAGGGTCCCGTCCGCCTCTCTCAGCAGGTCGGCCCGCCAGCGCAACAGCTTTTGCCGGAAATATTCGGCCTGAAGGGGCGACATGAACGTCTCGTCCGCGGAAGGACGGTAATCGGGGGGCAAGGTCAGCAACATCGGCGCCGGTCCTGTTTGTTCGGGTGCCGCCGCAAACAGGTGAGCGGCGGTTACCGGCCCGCCGTTCTCGCGACCCGGACGGGCGGACGTATAGCCATGGCATCGCCGCCCGCCAAGGGGCATGCGCGAATGGTCATCGTTTCGAAACAGATTCGCGAATAAGCTCCCGCCGGGCAATCTCCACGCGGGCGCGCAACGTCACGGCGCGCAGGATCGCGCCCAGTACCGGATCGGCGGCGCCATCGCCAGGTTCCGTGGTCAGGTCTCGCAGCAATCTTAACGCCTGGCCGGGGTCCTCGGATGCGGTCAGTGCCCGTTGCAGATCGCTCAATGCGGCGAGCATCGCCGTTCCCTTTTTGCGCGCACGGCGGTCGCGTTCCTGGGCTTCGTCCACCGCTTGCAACGCCAGCATGCTGTCCATGCCGATCAGCGCCGCGCCGGACAGGCCCGCGTTCCGGGACAGGGGCCGGACACCCGAGTCCACGACGAAGCCTCCGCCGGCGCCGCGGGCCGCCTCCCGGGCGGGGACCACGCCACCAATCGCACTGCCAGTTCTTACGCCTTCGACCATGTCGCTCGCCCTTTCGCGATAATGCCGCCCGGCCATTTTTGCCGATCGGCCGAATGCGCCATCCCGTGCCGCCGGGAAACGCGGGGAAACCCCGGCATCCGCGCCTGGCATGGCATTTGCTGAACCATCCCCGAGCCGGCGGGCCGATCATGACCGCCAAACCTTGAGAAGTTCTTACCGGGAAGGCCTTCAAGTGACCTGGAGCCGTGGATTCTTTCTTGCCGTCCGGGCCGTTATCGCCCTGAGCCTCGCCGCCGGGCCGCCCGCGGGCGCGCAGGTGCGGATCAAGGACATCACGGACGTCGAAGGCGTGCGCTCCAACCAATTGATCGGCTACGGCCTGGTGGTGGGGTTGAACGGCACGGGCGACAAGCTGGACAGCGCCATCTTCACCCGGGAATCTCTGGTCGGCATGTTAGAGCGACTGGGCGTCAACACCCGCGACCAGGTTGGCAAACTGGCGACCAAAAACATCGCCGCCGTGATGGTGACGGCGGAACTTCCGGCGTTTTCCCGCGGCGGCAGCCGGATCGACGTTTCCGTCTCCGCCCTTGGCGACGCCACGAACCTGACCGGCGGCACGCTGCTGGTCACGCCGCTGCTGGCCGCCGATGGCGATGTTTACGCGGTGGCCCAGGGGGCGATCGCGACCGGTGCCATCGCGGCGCGGGGGGCGGCGGGGTCGGTGACGCGCGGCGTTCCCACCGCGGGCAAAATATCCAACGGCGCGACGGTGGAAAAAGAGGTCGCGTTCCGGTTGGACAAAGCCGGTGTCACCCTGCGTCTCGGCCTGCGCAACCCCGACCTGACCACGGCGCGCCGTATCGCCGCCGAGATCAACAAGACCGTCGGCCCCATCGGCAAGGCTCTCGACCACCGCACGGTGCTGCTGGAACTCGGCACCCGCGATCCGATCGACGTGCTCGCGAAGATCGAGAACCTGCGCGTCGAGCCCGACAATCCCGCCGTGGTCATTATCGACGAGGCCAGCGGCACCATCGTCATGGGCGACAAGGTCCGCATCAGCACCGTCGCCATCGCGCAGGGCAACCTGACCATCCGGGTCACGGAAACGCCGCAGGTCAGCCAGCCCGGCCCGTTCTCGAACGGCGCCACGACCGTTGTGCCGCGCACCCAGATCCAGATCGACGACGGGCGCGACAAGAAACTTGGCGTGCTCGACAGTGGTGTGACCCTCCGGGACCTCGTGGCGTCCCTCAACGCTTTGGGTGTTGGGCCGCGCGATCTGATCTCCATCCTCCAGTCCATCAAGGCGGCCGGCGCGTTGCAAGCCGATTTGCAGGTGAAATGATGTCCGCTTCCGCGTCCATGCCGCAACCGATGGCTCTGGCCCGGCCAATGCCCTCGCCAATGCCCGCCCAGGTCACCCGCCCCTCGATCCCCAACGATCCCGCGAAAATCATGAAAGCGGCCAAGGATTTTGAGGCGATGGTGTTGGGCGAGTTCCTGAAGCCGATGTTCGAAGCGCCGGAACCGAAGAAAAACCCCTTCGGCGGCGGCACGGGCGAGCGCACCTGGAAGCCAATGCTGATCGACGAAATCGGTAAGCAGATCGCGGCCTCTGGCGGATTGGGTCTGGCGGCGCCAATTCACGCTGCGATGTTACGCATGCAGCAGGGGAAGTCGTAATGGCAGTGCTGTCGATCTCGGTCGTGACCAGCCTCGCGGATGTGCTGGAGCGGGAGAACGCCGCGCTGGCGGCCATGGATTTACCCGCCGCCGCCGCTGTGCTGCCCGCGAAGACGGCGGCCCTGGCCCGTTTCGCCGAAGCGGTCGCGAGCGGGTCCGGCCCCTGGCCGCCGGACGCCGAACCGGCGGCGGCGCGGCTGAACCAGTTGGCGCTGGAAAATCGCCGGTTGCTGGACCGCGCGATGGTCGCGCAGGAACGCGTGATCGGGATTGTCGCGGGCGCGATCGCCAGTGTGGCGAGGCCCCCGGCCTATGGCGCGACGGGCCGCCTGGCCGCAACCGCCGGACCGCTGGCGTTGTCCGCCAGAGTGTGATGCGTCAGGCTTTCGATGCCCCGCCCTTCGATTCCCCGTCCTGCGACACAAGGCCTGCCACGCGCCGGCGTCCGAATGCCAGCCCCAACAGGCCGCCGCCAAGCAGCAAGATCGAGGCTGGTTCCGGCACATGATTATAGCCGATGACGTCCAGGGCGACGACATCGGACGACGACAATGCGGTGGCCTGCCCGGGAGAACCGAACGCGTTGAACGGGTCGGAGGGGACGGACGAATTCCAGTCCGACGGATCGCTGCCCCCCCCGTTCGGGAAGTTGAAACCGTGCAGATTCGTCACACCGTTATCGATCGAAAGATAGATGTTGTTCCCCGCCGTCAGGCCGCGCGTCCCCGACGAGGAATAGCGGAACAGATCGTATGGCAGGTAATCCGACCCGCAAGCCGGACAGAAGCTGTTCCCAAGTCCCGGAATTCGCCCCATGATCTCGGAAATTTCGTGCTGCGCGAGACCGATGAAATCGTAAGCACCCCCCACCCCGCGGTTATTCGGATCGAAGGTGTAGGTCTGGTTGACGTTATACGTGAACGTCCCGTCGCTCGCCGCGTTGTTGCCCGGGAGTAACCCCATGGCCTTCGCCTGGGCCGTCGAAACGAACCAATTGCCGCCACCGGACGGGTCGATCGCCGTGGCGAGGCTGCCACCCGCGCCAACCGAGATATTTCCGGCGGCGCTGGGGTGCGCCGTATTATCCGCGATCAGGCTCGACCTCACCTGAGCATAACCGCCCGCGACAAAATTGAGGGCGGTGCTGCTGCCGCCAAGCCCAGAGGTGCCGGTAGCCACCTGAATGTTGATGACAATGTTATCGTCGAACAGGGCCTCGAACTGCGACGCGGCGTAGGCGAACGCGTCCTGCGCCTGCGCGGAGACACCGGTTCCGTAGGTCGGATTGATGACAAGGGCCGCATGGGCCGGGCCGGTAACCGTCAAAGCCAGCATCGCGGCAGGCAACAATTTGTAAAATGTCATGTCGAATGGGTCCCATCGCACACGGCCGATATGGCGCACCATATCCTCTTTCGCCGGAGACGTTAAGTTTTATGGATGCGCCGCCGCCCGCCTGCGCATAATCGGCGATACCCTGGTTTCACGCCGGTTTCGGCCGCACGTAATTCCACCCCGCTGACGATGTGTATCTGACCGCCCCTTGCGAGCAGCAACGGAAGCTCCGCATCCTGCCGTCGTGGCGGGACGTCAGTCCGGACAACGGACGGTGTCGTGCCGCGCGCCACTGGCTGGGAGGCCATCATGCAAAGCAAAACACCCCGCACGCTCTGCCGCGCGATCCGGATCGCCGTGGCGGGACTGGTCGCGCTGTTCGGCGCATCCGCACCGGCGCTGGCGGACAAGTCCGTCATCCGAGCCGTGATGAACGGCGATTTACGCAGCATCGACCCTTTGTGGACCATCGCGCCGCAAACTCGCATCCATGCCTATATGGTCTACGACACGCTGTTCGGGACCGACGCCCAGGCGCGGATTCAACCGCAGATGGTTGAGACATGGACGGAGAGTCCGGACCATCTGACCTGGACGTTCACACTGCGGGACAATCTGCGCTTTTCCGACGGCGCGCCGGTCACGCCGTTGGATGCGATCGCGTCCTTGCGCCGCTGGATGCTGGTCGATTCCTCCGGCCAGTTTATCGCCGACGTCATGGCGGGCATGGAGCAGACCGGACCGAAAAGCTTCGCTCTGCGGCTGAAATCGCCGTTTCCGCAACTGCTGCGTGCGCTTGGCAAACCTTCCGCGGTGCCGACTTTCGTCATGCCCGCGCGCCTCGTCGATGGGCTGACCGCAAGCAAGCAGATCGCCGAGCCCACCGGGTCTGGCGTGTTTGTCATGAAGCGCGAGGAATGGGTCGCGGGCAGCAAGGTCGTTTACACGCGCAACCCGCTTTACGCACCGCGGGCGGAGCCGCCGTCCAGCACCGCCGGTGGCAAGGTGGCGAAGGTCGAGCGGGTGGAATGGCTGAACCTGACCGATCCGACGACTCAGGTGGCCGCGCTGAAGACCGGCGAGATCGACTTCATTCAGTTTGCACCGCCCGATTTGACCGCCGATCTGCGCAAGACCAAGGGGATTGTCGTGCGGCCAACCTGGCCGGTGGGGATCCAGGGGCACATGCGGGTCAATTGGACCAACCCGCCTTTCGACAATCAGGGTATCCGCCACGCGCTGCACAATTTCGTCCACCAGCCCGACATGATCATGGCCGTTATGGGCAACATGACCGATGGTCAGGTCTGCGGCGCGTTGACGATGTGCGGATCCGCCACGGGATCGGAGGAAGGCGCCGAGTTGATCCTGTCGCAAGACCCCGAACCGGTCCGGCTGAAACGTGGCATCGAGTCCATGCGCGCCGCCGGATACAAGGGCGAACCCATCGTTGTCATGGACGCGACCGATCAGGTCATGCAGCATCACGCCACGATGGTTCTGGTGGACGCGATGCGCAAAGCCGGCGTCAATGTCGATCTGCAAACCGTCGATTGGGCCACCATCGCGGCACGGCGCACCATCCGCGGCCCAGGGGCGAACGGCTGGCACATCTTTCTGACGACCGGCGGCCAGGTCGCCAGCGAGAACCCCGCCTTCTCCATCCTGCTGCCCGCGCGCTGCGAGAAGTCCTTCCCCGGCTGGCCCTGCGACGAGCCCTATGAAAAGCTGCGCGCCGCCTGGCTGAACGAAACCGATCCCGTCAAATCGCGCGCGCTGGCAGTCGGCATTCAGAAACGCGCGATGGAGATCACCTTGGCGATCCCGTACGGCCAGTATCTGCTCCCCGCGGCATGGCGCGATACATTGGAGGGCGTGTTGGACGTTCCGGAACACGTGGTCTTCTGGAACATGTGGAAGCGGGAATAAACCGGCGTCCCCAGGCGTATGCATGAAGGGCAATGCGAGACGCCGATCGCGCGGCCGCGCCGTCAAAACGACAAATTCGGGGCGCCTGGCTACACGCGTTTCGGGACGCATGATAAGGGTACGCGATGGATCGCATGGTCGAGGACTCCCCGCTTCCGGCGCGCGACGACGCCAGCGATCCTTTGTTTGCGCCGTTGCTCGCGCCGGTGCCCGACGGGCGTTCGTTTGTCCTTGGCCGGATCGCGCAATCCCTGGACGGTTATATCGCCACAAACGCCGGTGAATCTGTTTGGATCAGCGGTCCCGGCGATTTGCGTCATACCCATCGCCTGCGCGCTTTATGCGATGCCGTCGTCGTTGGCGCCCGCACCATCCGCGCCGATAACCCCCGCCTGACCACCCGTCTGGTCGAGGGACCAAGCCCGGTCCGCGTCGTCCTCGATCCCGGCCGCCGGCTCACCGGAGATTTTCGTGTGTTCCAGGAGGGGCCGGAGACGTTGTTGCTCCACTGCCAAGGCGCGGCGGGTCCCGATCGTCTGGGTCATGCGCAACTGCTTTCCGTGCCCCCCGCGAAGGAGGGGCTGGACGTCTTCGCGATCCTGACGGCGCTGCGCACGCGCGGCCTGAAGCGGATTTTCGTGGAAGGCGGCGGTGTCACCGTGTCACGCTTTCTCGCCGCGGGCGCGCTGGACCGGTTGCATGTGACGGTGGCGCCATTGGTCATGGGCGGCGGCATTCCGGCGTTTCCGCTGACGCCCATCGCGCGGCTGGAGGAGGGGCGCCGTTTCGCCTGGACCGCGCACCGCATCGGCGCCGACCTGTTACTGGACATCCCCCTGGTCCGGACCGCGTGACGGCCACGGCCTTCTGGACCGTCGCCCCCGGCACAGGAGAATTGCGCGGCGAACCTCTGACGCCGCCGGACCCGGGCTTTGTCCGGGTCCGCGCGCTGGCCTCCGGCGTGTCGCGCGGGACCGAGGCGTTGGTTTTCGCGGGCCGCGTTCCGCCCGGACAATTCGACGCCATGCGCGCGCCGCTGATGGGCGGAATATTCCCGTTCCCGGTGAAATACGGATATTCCATGGTGGGCACGCGCGACGGCGGGGGCCGCGTGTTCGTTTTGTATCCGCACCAGGACGTATTCAACGCGCCGGCTGGGATGTGCATTCCCGTGCCCGATACCCTGCCCACACACCGCGCTGTGCTGGCCGCCAACATGGAGACCGCGCTCAACATCTCCTGGGATGCGGCGCCGCTGGCCGGCGAACGAATCATGGTCATTGGCGCGGGCGCCGTCGGCTTGCTGACGGCCTCCTTGCTCGCCCGTGTGCCCGCGACGCGGGTCACGGTCGTCGATATCGATCCCACGCGCGCCGCGCTGGCGGACGCGTTCGGCTGCGCCTTCGCCACACCCGAAGCCGCGCCGGGCGCGCAGGAGCTGATCGTCCATGCCTCTGCCTCCGAGGCCGGGTTGCGCCTGGCGCTGGACCGCGCGGCCTTCGAGGGACGGATCGTCGAGGCTTCCTGGTACGGCGACACCGCACCATCCATTCCCCTGGGTGAGGCCTTCCACGCGAGCCGCCTGCGCATCGTCGCGTCCCAGGTCGGCGCCGTCGCGCCCGCAATGCGGGGACGGCGTAGCCACGCAGAACGCTTGGCCACCGCACTCGCCTTGCTGGAGAATCCCGCTTATGACGCACTGCTGGCGGGGCCGGCCCGGTTCCAGGACCTGCCCGCGGCGATGCCCGGAATCCTGCGGCCCGGCGGTCTGTGCCATGTCGTCATTTATGAGGCCTGAACGATGTACAGCCTGACCGTCTGCGATCACATCATGATCGCCCACAGTTTTCAGGGCGAAGAATTCGGACCCGCGCAGCGCATGCACGGCGCGACCTTCGCGGTGGAAGCCGAATTCCGCGCGCCCGCGCTGGATCACCACCAATTGCTGGTCGATATCGGATTGGCGAAAACCGAACTGCGAAAAATCCTGGATACCGTCGATTACAGCAACCTCGACGAAAATCCCCTGCTGACGGGGATCAACACAACCACCGAATATATGGCGTTTTACATCCACCGGTTGCTCGCCGCCGCCTGCGTGGACGGGCGTCTGGGCCATGGCGGACGAGCCGTTGCGTCGTTAAAAATCCTGCTTCGCGAGGCCCCCACCGCCTGGGCCGCCTTTGAAGCGCCTCTGTCGCAGGAGAATGCGCCATGACCGCCGTAACCGTTGAAGATAAAGGCGCCATTTCGATCATTCGTATCAATCGGCCGGAACGGCTGAACGCGATCGATCAGAACGTCGCAGTGGAACTGCAACAAGCGTTCAAGACATTCGACGCGGACACAACCAAACGCGTGGCGATCCTGAGCAGCGCCGGCGACCGCGCCTTCAGTTCGGGCGCCGACGTGGCAAATCTGCCAGAGCTGTGGCGGTCGATCCCGACGATCGGGTTTAATACCGAAAAGCCGATCATCGCCGCGACGACCGGTTGGGTCATCGGCGGCGCGATCGTGATGGTCATGATGTGCGATCTGATGGTGTCCACGGAAAGCACGATCTTTTATTATCCGGAAGCGAAACTGGGCACCACCGCAGGCGGCATCAGTTCGCTCGTCACGCGCATGCCGCATAAGCTGGCGATGGAAATCATGCTGTTGGGATCGAAGGTTCCGGCGCAGCGGGCCTATGACGTCGGCTTCGTCAATCGCGTCGTGCCGAACGGCCAGCACGAATCCGTCGCGCTGGAAATGGCGGAGCAACTGCTGGAATCCGCGCCGCTGGTCATCGGCGCGCTGAAACGTCTGGTCGCAGAGGTCATGCCGGTTGGGCCGATCGAGCGCATGGTTGGCGTGGCCCAGACCATCGCCCGTGTCCGCCAATCCGAAGACTTCAAGGAAGGCATTGCGGCTTACAAGGAAAAGCGGAAACCGGTGTTCAAGGGCCGCTGAGGCGCAGCCCAGGCGTTTCCACTGAGGCCGTTGTCCGGTTATGCTTCGCGCAAAACCAGAGGAGGGCGTCATGGAGGCCATCGTCGGCAGCGGCAAGCACACCTATAACGTCAACGAAAACTGGGCTTTTGTCCCCGCCGGAATCGAAATGAAGCCCGCCGCCGTCGCGGTCGATTCTCAGGACCGCGTGTTTTGCTTCAATCGTTCCGCCGAACATCCGGTCGTGATTTTCGATCGCGACGGGAAATATTTGGCATCCTGGGGCGCTGGATTGTTCCGATTTCCGCACGCGATCCGCATCGATGCCAACGACAATGTCTGGCTCACCGACGAGCATCGCGGTCAGTTCATGCAGTTCACCAACGACGGCAAACTGCTGCGCACGATCGGCGTCAACGGCACGCGCGCCGATACCGGCGTGCCGGACGACGATTTTACCTCGGCCGCCTGGAAGAAGGTCACGCATGGCGGCGGCCCGTTCAATCTTCCGACCGATATTCTGGAAGTCCCCGGCGGCGATCTGTTCATGACGGACGGGTACGGCAACGCCCGCGTCCATAAGTTCTCCGCGGACGGAAACCATCTGTTTTCGTGGGGCGAGCCGGGGACCGCGCCGGGTCAGTTCAACCTGCCGCACGGGATCTGGCTCGACCGCAGGGGCCGCCTGCTGGTCGCGGATCGTGAGAACGATCGGGTCCAGGTGTTCGACCTCGACGGCAAGCTGCTGGACATTTGGCGGACAGAGCTGATCGGCCCGGCATTCTTTTATGTCGACGACGAGGATATCGTTTACATTCCAGAACATAACGGCGGAATGGTCAGCATTCTGACGTTGGACGGCGAACGGCTCGCTCGCTGGGGCGCGCCGGTCCATAAATCCATTCATGGAATCTGGGGCGATTCGCAAAAGAGCATCTATGTGGTGCAGCCGGGCGAATGGGGCCGCATCCGCCGGGTCGTGAAATACACCAGACGCTGAAGGACCGGACCATGCCCGAAACAAATCGCGTCGCCTTGATCACCGGCTGCGGCAAACCGATCGGCATTGGCGCCTCCATCGCCCGAGCCCTGTCCGCGGCCGGGATCACGGTCGTCGTCACCGACATTGCCGCCACCGGCGTCGCCAACGAACATAATGTTCAGGGCGATGTCGATCCGCACTGGCGCGGCATCGGCCAACTCGTGGAACAGATCGGCGGCAACGCCTCCTCCGCCATCGGCGACGTGAGTAACGAGGCCGACGCGCAACGCATGGTCGATACGGTCATGGCGCGTTACGGCCGTCTGGACATCCTGGTCAACAACGCCGGCGCGCCGCAGGGCGCCGATCGCAACCGGATCGAGGACGTCCCGGTCGAGGCCTGGGACCAGACCATGGCCGTCAATGCCCGCGGCACATTTCTGATGTGCCGCGCCGTCGCGCCGATCATGCGTAAGGCGGGCTGGGGCCGCATCGTCTGCATTTCGTCGAAAGCCGCGCTGCGGCCGGGGCCGAAGCACGCGACATATGGCGCGTCGAAAGCCGCGATTCTCGGCTTTATGAAGGGCCTGTCTTTGGATCTCGCGCGGGATGGGATCACGGTCAACGCGATCCTGCCCGGACCGATCCGCACCACCCGCGCCATCAGCAGCAACCGGCGGGAATTCGGCGACGATCTGGAGCACGGTTTCGCCGAACGCTCCAAGGCGATCCCTATCGGACGCTTCGGCACGCCTGAGGAAGTCGCCGCTGCCGTCGTATTCCTGGCCTCCGACGGTGCATCCTTCGTCACCGGCCAGGCACTGGGCGTCGATGGCGGATGGTGAGCGTGGGCGAAACGATCACGCTCCCTGCCGCGGGATATCGTTACGTAAAAAATACGTTTCGGATCCGTGCGGACAGGAATGCGACTGAACATTGCGCAGCGTAATGTAGCGATTTAGCAATCAAGCGGATCGGCCCCATGACGGCGATGAAACGGGGCGACAAAGCGCTTCGGGCGTCTTTCCAATCTCACCTGGGTTTGCGCGACAAAGCTGCGTCGATCGTGGGCGCGGTGGAGAATCTGGACGGCGACTTCGAGGACGCGGCCGCGGATTGGGCGCGCGGTCTTGCACGGGCGCGACCGTCCATACCTCTGGCGATTCCCGCCGGCCAAATCCGGGCGTTCCGGCTTCTCTCCAAGGATAGCCTCCCCGCGCGCCCCCCGCTAAAAAGCCGCACCCAAAAACCAGGACCACCCGCCCATGACCTTCCGCACCCTCGACTCCCTCGACGCCGCCGGCCAGCGCGTCCTGATGCGCGCCGACCTCAACGTCCCGGTCCGCGACGGCAAAATCTCCGACCTCACCCGGATCGAGCGGCTGTCCCCCACCATTGAGGAACTCGCGTCCAAGGGCGCCAAGGTCATCGTGTGTAGCCATTTCGACCGCCCCAAAGGCAGGCGCGTCCCCGAAATGTCGTTGAAACCCATGGCTGACGCCCTGAGCCACGTCCTCGGCAAACCCGTCGCCTTCGCCAACGATTGCATCGGTCCGGACGCCGAGGCCGCCGTCGCCGCCATGGCCAACGGCGATGTGCTGGTCCTGGAAAACACCCGCTTCCACGCGGCCGAGGAAAAGAACGATCCTTCCTTCAGCGCCGCACTGGCGAAGCTGGCGGACGTCTTCGTCAACGACGCCTTCTCCGCCGCCCATCGCGCGCATGCCAGCACCGAAGGCGTCGCCCACCTGTTGCCGTCCTACGCCGGCCGCCTCATGCAGGCGGAGTTGGAAGCCCTCGACGCCGCCCTCGGCCGTCCCCGGCGCCCCGTGGCGGCGGTGGTTGGCGGCTCCAAGGTTTCCACCAAGCTGGAGCTTCTTGGCAACCTGGTTGGCAAAGTGGACGTGCTGGTCATCGGCGGCGCCATGGCCAATACGTTCTTGGCCGCGCAGGGCAAAAGCGTCGGCAAGTCCTTGCAGGAAGCCGAGATGCACGCCATCGCCCGCGAAATCCTGGCCAAGGCGGCGCAGGCGGGGTGCGAGGTCGTGTTGCCAACAGATGCGGTGGTTTCCGCCGAATTCCGCGCCAACCCGCCGGTGCAGGTTGTGAGCGTAGACGCGGTGCCCGCCGATACGATGATCCTGGACGCCGGCCCGGAGTCGGTTGCGGCGCTGATCGCGCGGCTGCCGTCGTGGAAGACGCTGGTGTGGAACGGACCGTTGGGGGCGTTCGAAACGCCGCCCTTCGACGCGGCGACGATGGCTCTGGCGAAAGCGGTGGCGGACGCGACCAGCCAAGGCGCCTTGCGCAGCGTGGCCGGGGGCGGCGACACGGTGTCGGCGCTGCGCCAGGCAGGGGTGCTTGAGAAGCTGACGTACGTGTCCTCCGCCGGCGGGGCGTTTTTGGAGTGGTTGGAGGGAAAGACGCTGCCGGGCGTGGCGGCGTTGGGGTAGACATCCAGGGGCCGCCCGCGACCTGCGATCGCGGGCGGCGGACGGCCAGGGGGGCCCAGGGGGGGGGCCAGAGCCAAGGCCCTGACGGTCCCGCGCTGCCTTCAGCCTGGGCTCTGACCGCCCCCGCGCACCAATCGGCCAGGCAATGCGCCGGTCGCGATCCCACCGCGATAAACGATCTCGCCGGAGACGATCGTCGCGTCGAACCCCTCGGTCCGCTGCACCAGGCGTTTCCCGCCCGCGGGCATGTCGTAAACGATCTCGGGCCCGCGCAGCCGCAGCCTGTCGTAATCCAGGATATTCAGGTCCGCCTTCTTCCCCACCTGAACCAGCCCGCGATCGTTCAGGCCGATCGCGGCAGCGTTATCCGCGGTCAACCGCTTCACGATCCAAGACACCGGGAACAACGCGCCGCGCCCGCGATCCCGGGTCCAATGCGTCAGCGTGTAACTGGTTGCCGTCGCGTCGCACATGATCCCGACATGCGCGCCGCCATCGCCGAGACCGATCAGCGTGTTCGGATCGGCGATCATGTCGCGCACCACGTCCAGATTGCCGGCCGCGTAGTTCGTGACAGGCAAATACAGAATCCCGCGCCCGCCGTTTTCCAGCAGCAGGTCGTAGGCGACGTCGTCGGGCGTCCGGCCTTCGCGCGCGGCGCGGGCGGCGACGCTTGTTTCCGGCGCCGGTTCGTAGTCGGGCGGATCGCCCAGGGGGAACATGCGCGCCCACCGCTCGACCCGGCGCGCGCGGCCGCTGCCTTCGAAGGCCTCGGCCAGGAGGCGCGCCCGGAATGCGGGATCGCGCAGGGCCGCCAGCCGTTGTTCGAACGGCAATCCGGCGATGGCTTTGTAACTCGGCCGCCCGCTGAAAGGGTTCTGCGACAGCTCGAACCCCAGCAGCACGCTGGTCGGGCGAGACCGGACCTGGCCGGTGATCCGAAGGCCGGCGGCGTTGGCTTCGGCGATATCGGCCAGCAATTCGCGCCAACCGTCGGGGCGCGTATCGGATTGCAGCAATGTCAGGGTCACCGGCCGGCCCGAGGCGACGGCCAGACGGCGGAACAGCGCGAACTCGTCCGCCTGATCTTCGAAATCGGAGACGATCTGCATCCAGCCATGGCCAGTGTCGCGCATGGCATGGGCGATGGCGGTCAGTTCCGTCTCTTCCGCCCGTAACGTCGGAATGTGTTTGCCGTCGAGCGTGCGATGATTCAGCGTGCGCGAGGTGGAAAACCCCAGCGCGCCCGCCCGCAAACCCTCGGCGGTGAGTTCAGCCATGCGCTGGCGATCCTGCGCGGTCGCCGGTTCCCGATCCGCGCCCCGCTGGCCCATCGCATAGACCCGCAACGCCGCGTGAGGCACCTGCGTGGCGACATCGGCGTCGTACTGCCGTGCCGCCAGCGCGTTCAGGTAATCCGGGAAGCTGTGCCAGTTCCACGGCAGGCCTTCGTTCAATACGACCTCGGGGATGTCCTCGACGCCTTCCATCAGCTTGACGAGCATGTCGCGCTGGTTTTCGTGGCAGGGCGCGAAGCCGACGCCGCAATTGCCCATCAGCACGGTCGTCACCCCGTTCCACGTCGAGGGCGACAACCGCTCGCCCCACGTCGCCTGGGCGTCGTAATGGGTGTGGACATCGACGAAGCCGGGCA
Source organism: Acetobacteraceae bacterium (assembly GCA_043782125.1). Classification (GTDB taxonomy): domain Bacteria; phylum Pseudomonadota; class Alphaproteobacteria; order Acetobacterales; family Acetobacteraceae; genus Rhodopila. The sequence continues at coordinate 28,890 of JAYWAX010000370.1, forward strand.
CGACCAGCTTGCCGCGGGCGTCGATTTCTTCGGCGCCTTTCGGGATCGCGCCGCCAATCGCCTGGATCCGCCCGTCCGCGATGGCGACGTCGGCCTCATACGGATCGCCGCCCGTGCCATCGACGACGGTGCCGCCGCGAATGACCAGGCTGGGGGATGGGGGCATGGCGCGAGTCCTCTTGGGGTTCTTTGCGGCGGGAGCGTATCGGCCGCCGATGGACCCGGCAAGTTTCGGCGGCGTCAACACTTTCTTAACCATGCCGCTTTACCGTGAGATCTGTTGGTTCGCAGCAACGGAAGGTTCCTTGCCATGGCTTCATCGCAACGCATGTGTCTTGTCACGATCGGCCTCGCCGCCGCTCTGGGGCTCGCCGCCTGGCCCGCCAACGCAAGCGATTCAACCGGGACGCGCGCGATCGAGCGAGTGATGAGCCAGATCGCGGCCGGCGACGAAGCCGTCCTGCAGGAGGCGGTACTGGGCATGCGAGACGCCGAAACCGCCATCCGGTCCGGGCAGGATGCGGCGGGAAGACACCGCTTCGTCGAATGGGCGGAGATTTTCGTCGTCCGTCTGGCCGGACTCTCTGTGCCAGAGGGCACACGCGCGGCGTTGCGCGCCGGGCTCACGGAATACAGCCGCGACGCGCTGCGGGCGATCGATATCGTCGAGGGACCTCGACGCGCTGAATCTCTCGCGACGTTAACCGGTCATTAGCAAGTGCGCCTTACAAAGTGCGCGCCACCCCACGCATGGGGATCGATCAGGAGAGCAAATTCGATGATTGCGACTGTTAAAGGAAAACCGGCGCGGGCATGGTTGACCGGCCTCGTCCTGGCTGGCGCGACCATGTTTTCCGCCGCTGTCCGGGCCGGTCCAACGGAACCGGACCTGGCGGCGATGAAGGCGTTGTATCAACGGCCCACCGCCGTGCCGTTCCCCCGCGACAACCCGTATTCCGAAGCCAGGTCGGATTTGGGGCACAAATTATTCTTCGACCCTCGCGTGTCCGGACCGGCCACCATGTCCTGCGCGACGTGCCATAACCCGTCTTTGTCCTGGGGCGACGGGTTGCCAACCGCCATAGGCTCCGCCGCCAACCACCTGGAGCGCCGGTCTCCCTCCCTGCTCAATCTCGCCTGGGCCGACGCGCTGATGTGGGACGGGCGCGCCGGGTCGCTGGAAGAACAGGCCACCGGCCCGATGCAGGCGCCCGGGGAAATGAACCAGACGATGCCGAAATTGATCGCGATCCTTGCCGGGATCTCGGGCTACCGGGCCGCGTTCCAGGCGGCGTTCCCCGGCGAGGGGATCACGGAAAAGACCATCGGCAAAGCGGTCGCGACCTATGAACGCACGATCGTCAGCGGCGACGCGCCTTTCGACAAATGGATCAAGGGCGACGAGACCGCGATCGACGACGCCGCCAAACGCGGGTTCGTGACATTCAACACGACGGGTCATTGCTCCGCCTGCCATTCCGGCTGGCGCTTCACCGACGACAGTTTCCACGACATTGGCCTGCCGGACAACGACCTGGGACGCGGCAAGCTGGTGGAGGGCGTGGAGCCGCTCCGGCATGCGTTCAAAACACCCGGGTTACGAAACATCGCGTTGCGCGCGCCCTATATGCACAATGGATCGGTTGCGACGTTGCCCGCCGTGGTGCGTCATTACGATGGTGGCTTCACAAAGCGCCCCAGCCTGTCGGCGGAGGTCTACAAACTCAATTTGTCCACCAAGGAGGTCGAAGACCTGGTGGCGTTCATGAAAACTCTGAGCAGCGCCGACGCAACGATCGCCGTGCCGGTTCTGCCGACCGCGGAGGTCACGCAATGAAATCGATGAAATACGCCATTCTCGCCCTTTTATGCGCCGCCGCCGTCGCGGGTGGCGCGCGCGCGGTGCAAACATCCGTGGGCCAGAAGGGGAAGATGTTCGCGCCCGATGAAATGTCGCGTGCGAAAGGCGACACCGTGCGGATCGATAACGACGACAATATTCCGCATAATGTCCAGGTCACGGGTCCGGCGGGAGATCGCAGGAATCTCGGCCTGCAAATGCCCGGGGACCACGCGGATGTCGCAATCGACCAGGCCGGAGATTACATGGTCATCTGCGGTATCCATCCGAAAATGAAACTTGTCGTTCACGTGCAATGATCGTGTAAGGGGCCGCGCCGTGTCGATCAGTGGGAAGATCTTGTTGGGTTGCGTCGCGATGCTGTGCGTGACGATCGCGCTCGGACTGTACGAACGCCAACAGGCGGCCGCGCTTGGGCGCCTGGCGGTGAATGTTTACGAGCAATCGCTGATGGGGATCAGTTACGCCCGAAGCGCCCAGGTGGGTTTCATGCGGTATGCGGGCGGGAAACCGGGCGCGACGGCGAAGGATGTGCTGGACGATCTGGACGTCGCGATCTCGCGGGTTGGGTCCGGCCCGGCACGCGATCTGGCGGTGGCTTTGCGTAAGGGGCTTGCGTCATCCGAAGTTGTGGCCGCTGCGGACCTGGACGATCGTTTCGACACCCTGGTGGAAACCTTGACGGCGGACGCGTTCACGCAACGCAGCAACGTGGATACGATGATCGCGGCCACCGAACAATCGATCCGCCTGGCGTTGGGCGGATCTGTCGCGATCGCCGTCCTGATCGCCAGCCTTCTGGGCGCAAGCATCGTGCGGCCGATCCGGCGCGGTGTCGCATTCGCCGGTGCCATCGCGGACGGACGGCTGAACAACGTCATCCCGACGAAGGGACGGAGCGAGACCGCCCGGCTGTCGCAGGCGCTGGACCGGATGCAGTCCGCCATCGCCGCCGCCAACGCGGAGCGCGAAGCGCACCATGCCGAGAATGAGATGCGCAATCAGACGTTTAAAACTGAAATGAAAGAGGCGCTGCGGGAGATGGCCGAGTCCGTGGAAGCCGAGGCGGCCACCGCGTTGGACGAGGTCGGCGGACGCACAAGAGCGATGGCGGACAGCGCGGCCAGCATGCGTGACTCGGCGGAACGTACCGGTGAGTCGTCGCGGGAGGCCACGCGGGCGGCGGGACGCGCCCTCGCTACCTCCCAGGCCGTCGCCAGCGCGGCGGAGCAATTATCGGTGTCGATCCGCGAGATCAGCGCCCAGGTGAACCATTCCACCGGGGTCGTATCGCGCGCGGTGGTGGCAGGTGCAGAGACGCGCGAACGGATCGACGGACTGAGCAAGACCGTGTCCCGGATTGGCGCCGTCGCCGGCATGATCGGAGAAATCGCGGCACGGACGAACCTGTTGGCGCTCAACGCGACGATCGAGGCGGCCCGGGCGGGGGACGCGGGAAAAGGGTTCGCCGTGGTGGCTGGCGAGGTGAAGCAACTCGCGGCGCAGACGGCGCGTTCCACGGCGGAGATTGGCGGGTATTTGCGGGAGGTTCAGACCGCCACCAGCGGAACGATCGACGCCGTGCGCGGGATCGAGCAGACGATCCGGGAGGTCGATGCGATTTCCGTCGCGATCGCCGCCGCGGTGGAGCAGCAGGGCGCCGCGACCGCGGAAATCGCCCGCAATGTAACGGAGACCGCGCAAGCCGCCGAGGTCGTGCACGAACAGATCGAACGTGTCGCCGCCGAAGCGGCGATCGCCGGAGAACGCGCGGATGAAGTTGGGGGCAATGCGCGCGGCCTCGCGGTGGCTGTGTCCGATCTGAAACGCGCCGTCGTACGCGCGGTCCGCACATCGACAGAGGACGTCAACCGCCGGGCCCATCCACGTTACCCCGCGGAAATTCCGTGCCGCCTGATTACCGAAGATCATGGCACAATGGAGGGGCGGCTGGCCGACGTATCCCAAGGCGGCGCCCGCCTGGAAGGAACAACCGCCCTGCCCCGGGGCGTGCGTGGCGTTCTGGCCGTGGATGGCGGCGGATTGCGTCTGCCCGCCACCGTGCAAGGCGGGGAGGACAACGCGATCAGGTTGGCCTTCACGCTCGACAAAGCCCAGACGGAAAGCTGGCGGCGGTTCCTGGAACGGTTTACCGGGCAGCTCGCGGCATGACCGCTCAGGCCGACAACCGGCTCATCACCGCGTCGGAGATGTCGAAGTTCGCGTAAACGTTCTGCACGTC
>JAYWAX010000371.1:0-4762 GCA_043782125.1 Acetobacteraceae bacterium
CAACGATCGACGGCGGCAGAGACAGGGCGCGCATGATTTCGGCCACGTCCGCACCGTAACGTTCCAATGAACATTCGGCGGCGCTGCCTGGTGTTTCGCCGTGGCCACGCAGATCGACCGTGACAACGCGATGCCCCGGCGATAAATGTGCGACCTGCGCCGCCCAATCGGAATGGGCACACGCGAAACCATGCACGAAGACAAAGGGTGTTCCGCCGGTGCCGGTTTCATAATAGCGAATGAGGGTCATGGTGTTTCCAACGCGGTCTTCATGGCTGCGCGCGCCGCGACGATGCGCGACAGGGATTGTTCGGGGGAAAGCGCGGGAGGGGCGCCGATGGTGAGGTGCGTGACTCCGGCGGTACGATACTTGCGTGCGGTTTCGATCCAGGCATCCGGCCCGCCTTCGCCGGCGACGATCGAGCCCCGGATGGGAAAGCCCGCGGGATCGCGGCCCGCATCGCGCAGATATTGCTGAAAACGCGGGACATGCGGCAGGAAATTCCCGATCGACATCCAGCCATCGCCCAGTCGCGCGACGCGGCGCAAAACCGGCTCGCTGGTTTCGGTCCCAAACCAGATCCGAATCGGTGAGCGTAAGGGCCGCGCGAGACCGAGATTGTCGATGTCGTGATGGGCACTTTTAAATGTCACATAGGGTTCGGACCAGAAGCGGCGCAGCAGCGTCACCTGTTCCTCCATCCGCGCGCCGCGATTCCCTGGGTTCTGGCCAAGCGCGCGATATTCGGCGGCGTTCCAACTGATGCCGATGCCGAGATCGAAACGGCCGCCGGACACCAGCGCCAGCTCGGCCGCCTGTTTCGCCACCAGCGCAGTGGGCAGCGCGGGCAGAATCAGGATCGCGGACATGAAACGAATGCGCTGGGTGACGCCCGCCAGGAAGGCGAACGTCACAAAGGCATCATTGAATGGACCGGTGTATTGCGGAGCCGCACGATCGGGATATATCCCCGCCGGTTGGCCCAAAGTATGCCCAGCGGTGCTGGTGAAATCGAAGCCGGCACCTTCCAGCGTCTGAGCGTAATCGCGGATCGCCGCGGCATCGGCCAAAGCCTTCAGGGGGAAACCGGCTCCGAATTTCATGTTCAGACGACCCCGAAATCGATGAGATTACGCACCGGCGCGCCCGATTTCAGCATCGCGAATCCTTCGTTGATTTCGTCGAGTTTGATTTTTCCGGAGATCAGCGTGTCCAGCTTCAGGCGGCCCTGACGCCACAATTCCAGCAGGCGCGGCATATCGACGCGGAAACGATTGCCGCCCATGCTGGTGCCCTGGATTTTCCGGTCGCGCAGAAAATCGGCACCGTGCAGCTCGATCTTCGTGCCGAACGGGATCATGCCGATGATGGTCGCGACTCCGCCCGGACGCAGCATCGCGAAGCATTGTTCGGCGGTGGCTTTCAGGCCGATCGCTTCGAACGAGTAAGGAACACCCTGCCCGTTGGTCAGGTCCTTGACGGCGGCGACCGCATCCACATTGGACGCGTTGATAATATCCGTCGCGCCCATTTCCAGAGCTTTTTCGAGCTTCGATTGATTCGTGTCGATTGCGATGATTCTGGATGCGCCGGCCAGGGCCGCGCCGTTCACCGCGGACAGTCCGATGCCGCCGCAACCGACGACCGCGACGGTCGATCCGGGCTCGACCTTCGCGGCGTGGAAGACTGCGCCGACGCCGGTCATGACGCCGCAGCCGACCAGAGACGCGCGATCCAGGGGAATGTCCTTGCCGATTTTCACGACGGCGTGTTCGTGCACCAGCATCTGCTCGGCGAACACCGACAGATTGAAGGCCTGGTTGAGGGTCTGGCCCTTCCACTTTAAGCGCCGCGCCGCGCCGGGAAGCAGTTTCACTTCCGTATTATCGCAGAGATTGGTGTGACCGGTTGTGCAATAGTCGCACTCTCCGCAAAACACCGACAGGCATGTGATGACGTGATCGCCCGGCTTTACGTAGGTAACATCTTCGCCAACGGCCTCGACCACCGCAGCGCCTTCATGGCCCAATATGGCGGGGACCGGATAGGGGTAGAGGCCTTCCATGAAATGGAGGTCGGAGTGGCAGAGGCCGGCAAAGGCCGTGCGCAGCAGGATTTCGCGGCGTTTCGGCTTCTCGATCTCGACGTCCTCGATCGTGAGCGGTTGATGGGGCGCGTGGAAAATCGCGGCTTTCATGGTGGTTTCCTCCTGATGACGCGGTGAGACTAGCCGGGGTTTGGCCTGGGCGAAAGTACTGCGTACGTATAGATGGACGCGGGAGGGAAAGTTTGTTGATGAATCCGGGCTCCCAGCGGACAGCGATCACTGCCCGGCGGGAATGGCGTTACAGCCCGATTGTTATCTTGATCCGGATGCGCCGCTTTATCCACCGGAGTATGACGTCAATGCACAGCATCGTGTCGTTCCTCCGCGCGGCACTATTGCCGCCCCCCGATCCTGACGTGAAGGTATTACGAAACCGCAAACGCCGGGATCGGGTCCAGCGTTCAAATCACCAGTTGAGTTTGTGTGACTTTGGCCACCATCCGCCCGTCGGAACGGGTTAGTTTTGTTTCCCAGACCTGCGTGCGGCGCCCCCGATGCAGAGGAATGCTTTCCGCCGTCAAAGTCGTTCCTACCGGCGCCGCCGCGAAGAAATTCGTTTTACTTTCGATCGTTGTCGTGTCCTGCCCCTCGCGTAAATTCACCCAGGTGCCGATCGCGCCCATGGTGTCGGCGAACGCCATGATCCCGCCGCCGTGAATCGTGCCGGCGGGATTGCAATGTTCGGGCCGCACGACGATTTCTGCGATTACGACGTCCTTTTCGATCCGCGTGAAGGTCATGCCGAGAAATTTCGGCAGACCCGGCAGATTCCGTTGGTATTCGGCGATATCCATTCGACTCTTCTCCCTCGATGCGACATTTTGGCGCGTATCGCCCATGCGCTTCAAGGACCCGGAGAATGGACACAACCATCGGCCGTATTATGAACAGCGACGCCTTCCGCCGCGCGGCGGACGTGCTCGCGGCGGATCACGATCGCACGGTCGAAGACATTATCCGCCTGACGGAAATCGAGGCACCGCCGTTCAAGGAAACCCGGCGCGCCGAAACATGGTTCGGCATGGCACAGGCGCATGGCCTGAACGACCTGGAAATCGATGCCGAGGGAAATGTCGCGGGCATCCGCCGTGGCACCGGAAACGGTCACTTAATTTGCGTCGCTGCGCACCTTGACACGGTTTTTCCCGAAGGCACCGGCGTAAAAGTCCGGCGGGAGGGCACAAAACTTTTCGCGCCCGGCATTGGCGACGACACGCGAAGCCTCGCCGTGCTGCTGGCCTGGCTGCGGGCCATGGACGCGGCGAAAATCGAAACCCGCGCCGATATTCTCTTTGTCGCCAATGTCGGCGAAGAGGGTCTGGGCGACCTACGCGGCATGCGCCACTTGTTTCAGAAGGGACGATACAAAGACCGTATCGAATTGTTCATCACTGTCGATAGTCCAGACATGCGGCACATCGTGACGGGCGGAGTCGGTTCGAAACGATATCGCGCGACCTTCAAAGCCCCGGGCGGACATAGTTTCGGCGCGTTCGGGGCCGTCAATCCGATGTTCGCCATGGCCGACGCGATCTCGCGTCTGGGCCGTGTGCCAGTCCCCTCCAACCCGAAAACAACCTATTGCGCCAGTGTCGTGGGCGGCGGAACCTCGATCAATTCCATTCCCAACGCGGTGTGGACGGAATTCGACCTGCGCTCGGAATCTGTGCGCGAACTCGCCGCGTTGGAGGAACGATTCTTCGATATTGTCCAGGCGGCCGTGGCCGCGGAAAACGAGATACGTTCCGTTCGTAGCGGTCCTGTGACGGCCGAACTCCAACCGATTGGCGACCGGCCGGGCGGACATACCAGCGAATCCCATGAACTCGTGCGTTTCGCGAAGGAAGCAATCGAGGCAAAAGGGTTCGAGACGCGCTTCGAAGCCTCCTCCACCGACGCGAACATTCCCATGAGTCTCGGTATTCCGGCGATCCGGATCGGCTCCGGCGGCACCGGCGGGCGCGAACATTCGTTGGAGGAATGGATCGATGTCGAACGGGATGCCAGCCTGCGCGGGATGGAAGCCGGGCTTGCCACCCTACTGGCCGCCGCCGGCATGGTTTGACCGGCCCCTTGGGCAAACCGGACCAGAAAGGATAAAATCGGAATGGTCTGAAGGAGGAATCGAAATGGACGCTGACGCCAAGAAAACCGCTCTACGAATGATCCCTTATGGCATTTACGTGCTGACCGCCGACGACGGAAAAGGCAACGTCGGCGCGGCCACCGTGAACTGGGTGACCCAGGCCTCCTTCGCCCCGCCGCTGGTCGTGGTGGGCGTGAAAGGCGATTCAGGCGCCCACACCATCGTCAAAGGCACCGGAAAATTTAACCTCAACATGTTGGGCAAGGACCAAAAGGGACCGGCGTTTACCTTTTTCAAACCGGCGAAAGTGGAAGACGGCAAGCTGTCGGGCATGGATTTCCACGCCGGTAAAAACGGCGCGCCGATCCTGAACGACGCCATCGCCGCTGTCGAATGCACGGTCCGGGAAATCGTTTCTTTGGGCGATCACGATATCGTCGTCGGCGAGGTCACCGAGGCGTATGTCATGAAGCCGCCGGCCGGGCGCGCCGACGCCGCAATCCTGGAAATGAAAAATCTTGGCGATAACGTTTATTACGGCGGCTAATTCACCATTCTCCGGCGCGGC
>JAYWAX010000372.1:0-13042 GCA_043782125.1 Acetobacteraceae bacterium
GTCCGCCATGACGTCTCCTCCCAAATAAACACATCGTCTTGCTACGACGGCAATGTCCCGGCCGTCCAGACCGGCCCGGTCAGGCCGCGCCCATTGCCGCGATCGACGCCTTGGTGAAATCCGCCGTCGAAGCGGCACCGCCCAGATCGGCGGTGTGGGTGCCGCCATCGATCGCACCCGCGACGCCCGCGCGCAGCAACCGCGCCGCCGCCCGGCACGGTTCCTCGCGCGTTCGTCGATACAGCCAGTCCAGCAATTGCGCGGTGGACAGGATCAGCGCGGCGGGATTGGCGATCCCCTTGCCCGCGATGTCCGGCGCGGTCCCATGCACCGCCTGCGCCATCGCATGGGTGGCGCCCGCGTTCAGCGACGCCCCCAGCCCGACCCCACCCGCCAGACCCGCCGCCTGATCGGACAGAATATCGCCAAACAAATTGGTCGTGGCGACCAGCCGGAACTCCTTGTGCCGGGTAGGAAACGAGGAGCTGAATGTGTCCACGCGCAACAGATTCAACGCGATCCCCGGATATTCCGATACGATTTTTTCGAAGGCGCCGATGAACAAGCCCTCCGTCCGCGGCATCGCCGTCCGCTTGTGCGCGACATGCAACACCGCCTCCTGTTGTGCCGCGGCGTAATCGAGACAAAAGCGCGCGAAACGATCGCAGGCCACGCCGGTGATGACCCGCAACGACAACCCGACATCTTCTGTCGGCATGAACTCGCCATAGCCCCAGGCGAGGTTACGATCCGGATAAAACCCCTCGGTATTTTCCCGGATAATCGTGACATCCAGGCCGGGAACGAGAGGATTGAGTTGCGCCCAGGCGCGGACAGGACGGACGTTGGCGAAGAGTTTGAAGGTGCGGCGGAGATAACCGCTGGGGTGGCCTTTGGTGTGGTCGTCCATCGGATATTCGCCCGCGAAGGTCGGGCCCATGATCCAGCCGTCGGATTCCTTCAGGATTTGCGCGGTGGCTTCGGACAGGCAGGCGCCTTCCTGTTCGCGGGCCTTCCAGCCGACCAGGCGCGGGGTCAATTTCAGCTTCAAGCCGGTTCTTTCCGCCGCAGCGTGCAAAACCTCCAACGTGGCGGCGACGATTTCGGGGCCGATCCGGTCGCCTGCCAGCACACCGAGGTTGAATTCACGCGACTGGGTCATGGAGGTTTCCTTGCGCCGGGCGCGTCAAACGGTCGAGGCCAGGGCGGGCCAGCGGCCAGCCCATGGCGCGAGGGTTTCCAGCCGTTGGGCCACCTCGAACACGATGGCGTCGTGGCCGAAAGGCGCCACGATCTGCACGCCGATCGGCCGCCCGTCCGGATGCGGTTTGCCAGGCACGCTCATGCCCGGCAGTCCGGCGGCGTTCACCCACGCCCCGAACATGCCCTGGATCGCGGTGGTCAGGCCCGGCGGCGCCTCGTCTTCGGCGCGCCAGGCCGGCGCGGCGGCAGCGGGCAGGACCAGCGCGTCGTAATCGCCCCAGGCGGCCGTCACATCCGATCGCCACACGGCGAGCGCATCCAGCGCATCGACATAATCCGGTGCCGACAGCGCGAAGCCGCGTTCGGCGGTGGCCCGGACGGGATCGGTTGTTTCCGCACGCCAGCGATCCGGAAACCGCGCCACGATCCGGGCGGCGGCCGCGGCGGTCAGCGTGCCCATGATCGCGCGTAATGCCGCCGGGTCGTACGGCGCGCGCACGGGGCTCACCTGGCAGTTGGCGCCCGCGAGGCCGGCGGCGGCGGCGGCAACCGTGGCTGCGACTTCCGGCGTCGCGCCGTCCTCACCGATCGAGGTGAACCAGCCGATCCGCAGGGGACGCGCGGGCGAGACATCCGGCGCCGCCGGAAAGCGGGCCGAATACGGGTCGCGCACATCGGGGCCGGCGAGCACACCGTAAATCAGACGCATGTCCCGCATGGTCCGCGCAAAGGGGCAGATCGCCTGGAAGTCGATCGCCGTGGGCGGAAATCCGAAACGGCGTGCCAGCCGTCCGGTCGAAGGCCGCATCCCCACCAGGCCGGTATAAGAGGCAGGCAACCGCGTGCTGCCCCCCATGTCCGTCCCAACGGCGAGCGGCGTCACGCCCGCGGCCACCGACGCGACCGCGCCGCCCGAGGACCCGCCGGGCGTCAGGCTGAGGTCCCAGGGATTGCGCGTGATACCCGACAACCGGCTGTGGGTACGCCCCATCAGCGCGAATTCGGGCGTCGTGGTTTTCCCGACGATGACCGCGCCGGCCGCGCGCAACCGCTCCACGCAGATATCGTCGCGGTCGGGCACGTGATCGCGGAACAACAGGCTGCCCCATCGCGCGGGCAGGCCGGCCACGAAAATATTATCCTTTACCGAAACGGGAATGCCGTCCAACGGTCCCAGGCGCGTGCCGGCCGACTGACGGGCCGTGGCGGCCTTGGCGGCGGCCAGCGCCCCGTCGCGGTCCACATGAGTGAACGCGTTCAACGAGGGTTCCAGCGCATCCAGCCGCGCGAGCGTCAGTTCGAGCAATCGCAGCGGCGTGGTTTCGCGCGCGTCCAGACTCTCCGACAGCGCCGTGGCATCGCGTTTCCAGGTCATGTGTTCGTCTCCCGCCCATCGCCCGCGTTCGGCCGAGACTGGCACCGCCGCCTCTTCGCCGGCAAGGCCCGGCGCCAAACCCCGGCGGCGGGAACAACGGGCGCGGCCTTGCCGCGTCTCCACCTGAAAGATACCGTCGAAGCTGGAAAACTTCTCAATCGGAAAGACCTGAATCATACCAGCTACCCGAACGATTGATCCGTCGCGACGTCCTCTCCGCGTCTTGGCACGCCACCGAGCGGGCCATCGGGCGCGGCACGTCGATCGAACGAAAGGCGCTTTCCGCGGCTTATCGTGCCCATTTTCGCGACGGTGTGCCGCGCCCGATGGCCCGCTCGGGGGCGTGCCATGACGCGGAGAGGACGTCGCAATGGGTCATACTTTCGGGCCGGTGGCATGATGCGGTTTCTCGCATTTTTGGTCGTCCTTTTCTTTTCGATACCGGCACAAGCCCAGGATGTGACGGTGTTCGCGGCGGCGAGCCTGACGGAGGCGTTTAAGGATATTTCGGCGGCATGGACGGACGCCGGACACAAGCCGCTCCGCCTCTCCTTTGGCGCCAGTTCGACGTTGGCACGGCAGATCGAACAGGGTGCGCCCGCCAACATCTTCGCCTCCGCCGACGAAAAATGGATGGATTACCTGGCCGGAAAGAACGCGATCGCAACGGACACCCGGAAGACGCTGCTTGGCAACGCGCTGGTGCTGGTGGTACCGGCGGACAAGCCGCGCCGCGTGGCGCCTGGCAAGGGATTCGATCCGATGGAGCTTTTGGGCGCGACGGGCCGCCTCGCGACCGGCGATCCGGCCCATGTGCCGGTGGGACTTTACGCCGAGCAGGCGTTACGCCATCTCGGCGTATGGGACCGCGTGGCGCCCCGCCTTGCCCGCACCGCAGATGTCCGGGCCGCTCTGCTGCTGGTCGAACGCGGCGAGGCCCCGGCCGCCATCGTTTACGCCACGGACGCCGCCGCGTCCGCATCCGTCATGACCGCCGGAATTTTCCCGCCGGACAGCCACGACCCGATCGTCTATCCGGTCGCGGCGACCAAATCCGGCGACACGGCGGACGCGCGCGCGCTGCTGGATTTTCTGTCCGGTCCCCCGGCGCGCGCGATCTTCGTTCGCCGGGGTTTCAAGGTGCCGTGACCTGACACTGACCGCGGAAGAATGGGAGGCCGTCCGCCTGACCCTGACCGTCGCCGCGCGCGCGGTCGGGTTCGGATTGCCGCTGGCGGTCCTGACGGCCTGGATGCTGGCCCGTTGCCGCTTTCCCGGCCACGCGGTGCTGAACGCCGTGGTCCATCTGCCTCTGGTCCTGCCGCCCGTCGTCACGGGCTGGCTGCTGCTGATTTTGGTCGGCATTCGCGGCCCGATCGGGACCCTGCTGCACGCCTGGTTCGACATCCGCCTGGTCTTCACCGCCGCGGGCGCCAGCCTCGCCTGCGGAGTTATGATTTTTCCCATCATGGTCCGCGCCATCCGGCTGTCGTTGGAAGCCGCCGACCCTGGCCTCGATCTGGCCGCCCGCACGCTTGGCGCGCGACGCTGGGACCGCATGGTCAACGTGACCCTGCCCCTCGCCGCCCCCGGTATCCTCGCTGGCGCCATCGTCGCCTATGCCACCTGCCTTGGCGAGTTCGGCGCCGTCGTCACCTTCGCCGCCAACATTCCCGGCGAGACACAAACCCTGCCACTCGCCATCTACGCGGCGTTGCAGGTTCCCGGCGGCGAGGAAAAAGCCGCCACGCTGTCGCTGATCTCATTGACCCTCGCCGTCCTTGGCCTGCTCGCCTCGGAATATCTGGGCCGCCGCCTGAACGCGGCTTTGGGCCGATGACCCTGTCGATCCGTCTGCGCCACGACTTCTCCGGCGTCCGGCTGGACGTGGCGTTCGAGGTCCCCTCCCCCGGCGTCACCGTGCTGTTCGGACCCTCCGGCGCCGGGAAATCCACCATCGTCCTGGCCGCCGCCGGGCTGCTGCGGCCCGCATCATGCCGGATCGAGGTGGACGGCCAGATCATGGCCGACACGGACACCGGGGTCTGGCTCCCGCCCGAGCAGCGCCGCGCGGGCCTGGTATTCCAGGACGCGAAGCTGTTCCCGCACATGTCCGTGGAAACCAACCTCCGCTTCGGCCTGCGCCGCGCCCCGCCTGGCCCCATCCGCTTCGACGCCATCGTCGAACTTCTGGGCCTGGAAAGCCTGCTGCACCGCCGCCCCCACACATTGTCCGGCGGCGAGCGCCAAAGAGTCGCCATCGGCCGCGCGCTGCTCGCACAGCCACGATTGCTGCTGATGGACGAACCTTTGGCGAGCCTGGACGCGGCCCGAAAAGCCGAGATTGTGCCGTTTCTGCTGCGCCTGAAAACCGCGCTGCGCCTGCCGGTCCTCTACGTAACCCACGATCTGGACGAGGTTGGGCGGCTCGCCGACTCACTGGTGCTGATCGAGGGCGGCACCGTCGCGGCTTACGGGCCGGTGGCCGAGGTTGCCTCGCGCGCCAGCCTGCCTCTGGCCCAACGCGACGACGCGGGCGCGCTGGTGGAATGCCGCGTGGCCGCCCATGATGTTGCTCGCCAGTTAACCCGGCTGGACGGCGCGGGCGCGACGTTCTGGGTGCCGCTGCTGGATACGGCGGAGGGCCGCGCCTGCCGCATCCGGGTGCCCGCACGGGAAGTGATCCTGGCGGGCAAGGCCCCGGAATCCATCAGTCTGCATAACATCATTCCAGGAATCGTCCGCCGGATCGCCGCCGACCCGGTGCGCCGGACCGTCGCGGTCGAAATTGGATTGCCCTCCGGCGCCCTCTTGGCCCGCGTCACCCCCGACGCCGTCGCCCGCCTGGGCCTCGCCCCCGGGGAAAACGTGCTCGCGCTGATCAAATCGACATCCATCGAGGTGCTTGGCGGCGCATGACGCGCGGCGAGCCGCCCTCACGCGTCGAAAAACACCGTCTCCCGATCCCCTTGCATATGAATATCGAACCGGTAGACATTCCCCGCCTGCTTCGTTGCGATCAGCGTTTCCCGCCGCGCCGCCGGGACCAGGTTGAGCACCGTGTCCGCCGCGTTCGCCGCTGCCTCATCGGAGAAATAAACGCGGGTAAACACGTGCAGCAGCATCCCCCGCATCGTCACGATCGCGTTCAGATGCGGCGCCTGGCCAAGCGCGGGCGAGCCCGGCTTGATCGTATCGAACCAAAACCGGTTGGACGGATCGGTTCCGGTCCCGCACCGCCCGAACCCCTTGAAGTTGCTGTTGCTGCCGCGCGGATCGGCCGGATGTGCGTAACGCCCCAGAGAATCGGCCTGCCAAACCTCGATCAACGCATCGGAGATCGGATTGCCCGCCCCGTCGAAGACGCGGCCCTCGACACGAATACGCTGGCCTTCGACATCGGGCGGCGCCATGTCGTGGCCCGCGATGCTGGTCAGACCGTGCTGGTAACCATATTGTTCCGGTGACAAACCGTACGCGAAATATGGCCCGACCGTCTGCGACGGCGTCTGGCGAAGTTTTGTCACTGGTCAGGCCTCCATCGGCGTGGCGTGGCGTCCGCGCAGCACGATATCGAATTCGTAGCCCAGGGCGTAATTGGGTTCGGTGATATCGATGTTGAATTTCGCGATCAGCAAATCGCGGGTCGCAGCTGGCGTCGCCAGAAAGATCGGATCCAGCGCCAATAACGGATCGCCGGGAAAATACATCTGTGTCACAAGCCGCGTGACGAAACTCGGCCCGAACAGCGAATAATGGATATGGTTCGGCCGCCACGCGTTGGGATGATTCGGCCAGGGATAAGCGCCGGGTTTGATCGTCATGAACCGGTAGCGGCCGTTTTCGTCGGTCGCGCACCGGCCGCCACCGAAGAAATTCGGATCGATCGGCGCGTCGTGCCGGTCGGTGCGATGAATGTAACGGCCGCCGGCGTTGGCCTGCCAAATCTCCACCAATGTGTTGGGGACCGGCCGGCCATCCTCGTCCAACACCCGGCCCGCGACGATGATTCGTTCGCCCAGAGGCTCACCGTTGCGCCGCCCGTTGCGGGTCAGATCGGCGTCGTGTCCGGTGATGCTTTCCGCGCCGTAAACAGGTCCCGTCAGTTCCGACAGAGATTGCGGCAATGGGATCGGCGGTTTGGTTGGACCGCGTAACGGTGTCGATTTATACTCCGGTGCGATATAGGCAGGCTGCCCAGACCAATCGCGCGGGTTGATGGTGTCATTCATGGCGCGCTTCCATTCCAACCTGCGTTCGGTCCCGTCACGACAAAACATCCCGTTCCGCGAGGGCACGTGCAAAGGCCGCCCGCATCCGCGCGGGATCGGGCACAATGCCGGTAAACAGCCGGAACGCATCGACACCCTGCCAAACGCACATACCGCCTCCGGTCAATGTGCGCGCGCCCTTGGCCCGGGCGGCTGCGATCAATTCCGTCTCGATTGGGCTGTAAATGACGTCCGCGACCCATTGATCCGCGCGCACGGCATCCATCGGCACCGGATTGCCGGGCATACCGATCATCCCGATTGGCGTGGCGTTGGCGACACCATCAGCCGCCGCGATATCCTCCGTCAGCCGGTTCGACGGACGGCACCGGCCCGCCCCAAAGTGCCTGTTCACGCCGGCGGCGAGCGTGGCAGCCCGCGCGGCGTCCGTGTCGTAAACGATCAGAGTTTGCAACCCAAGGTCCATCAGCGCAAAGGCCACGGCACTTCCCGCGCCGCCCGCGCCAACCAGGACCGCAGTTTTGCCTGCCGCCGCCGCGCGGCCAAACCCTTCTTCGAAATTGAGGCGGAAACCGCTGCGATCGGTGTTGTATCCCGTTGTGCGGCCGTCGTTGCCAATGACCACCGTGTTGACGGCCCCTGTTTGTTCCGCCTCCGGCGACAGCGCGTCGAGCATCGGCACGATCGACTGTTTGAACGGAAAGGTGACGTTGACGCCCAGAAACCCGGCGGTTTTCACTGCGGCGAGCAACGAATCCAGCGTCCGCCCGGGCAACTGGTCCACGTCCATCAGATGATAATGCCCGGCGATCCCCGCCGCCGCGAACGCATCGATGTGCAGCGCGGGCGCCAAGGATTTCATGATGTTGCCACCCATAAGACCGAGCAATGCCTGCCGGTTGACCATCGTCGTTCTCTCCTCGCCCGCGCGAAGATGGCCGTGAGCAAAATAGGCGTCAATGACCGAGAGCGGCGGCGCTCTTGCGAACAACTGCGCCCTCCCGCAACCTTGCGGCACCGGGATCACCCCGACAGGCGGCCCACCATGAAATTGTCCGATATCGCCCAGGTCATCAGAAGTAAGAACGCGGGTCCACGGCGGCTGACGCTGGATGTGATGTTCGCCAGCGACGCCGATTACCAGCGTGTCGCGCAGTCCCCCGCCCTGGGTGCGGAGCCGATCGGCCGCCTTTACGACGTGCCCGCGTCCGAAATCACGGTCATTCCGTACCCGGCCGGACGCGCCATAAAGATCGTGATGGCCCGAAAAATCATGGCGGGCGACCCCGGCGACAAGGACGTTTACGGCGCGCAACAACACGCGCCCTTGCTGGGGATCGAGATATGAGCGCCTCGGGCCGCATTCTGGCGGAAATCCGCCGCGCCCGCCGCCCACTGCGGTTATTGGGCGCCTCCGGGCAACTGGGCTATGGCATTCCCGCGCCCGGCTTCGCCCGAGGCATCGCCTGGAAACCCGATCTTATCGGTTGCGATATGGGATCGATCGACATTGGTCCGGCGTATCTGGGCAAGGGAGAAATGGCGACATCGCCCGAGGCGACAAAGCGCGACCTTCGCAAGGTTCTACGCGCAGCAAGGGACCTGGACGTGCCGCTGGTCATTGGCTCCGCCGGTTCGGCCGGAGCGGCGCCGCATTTGGACGGCACGCTCGCCATGATCCGGGAAATCGCACGCGAGGATTCATTGCATTTCCGCATGGCGTCGATCCGTGCCGATATCGATCGCCCGATGTTGTTGGAGGCTTGGAAAAATGGCCGCGTCGTCAACTTCGACGACATGCCGCCGCTGTCCGAGGAAGACATCCGGGAGGCCTCCCACATCGTGGGACAAATGGGCACGGGCGTGTTCCGCCGCGCGTTGGAAGCCGATGTGGACGTGGTCATCGCGGGGCGCGCCTGCGACACCGGGATCTTCGCCGCGTTGCCCACATTGCTTGGATTTCCGACCGGCCTGTCGGTGCATCTCGCGAAAATCGTCGAATGCGGCTCGCTGTGTTGCGTCCCCGGTGGCCGCGATCCGATCATGGCGGAGCTGGACGACGACGGGTTTGTCCTGGAAAGCACCAACCCGGAACGGCGCGCGACCCCGACCTCGGTCGCCGCGCACAGTCTTTACGAACAATCCGATCCCTTCACGGTCGTGGAGCCCGACGGCACGCTGGACCTGAGCGCCGCGAAATACGAGGCACTGGACGAACGCCGGACCCGCGTGTCCGGCGCGCTGTGGCGTGACACGGACAGCCCGACCATCAAGATGGAAGGCGCGCGCTTTATCGGCGAACGCGCGGTGCTGCTGGCGGGCGCCGCCGATCCCCGCTTCATCGCCCAGAGTAAGGATATCCTGCCAAAATTATCCGATCTGGTGCGCGACCTGGTCTGCGAGGACCAGCCGCAGGATTATACGTTACGCTGGCGTGTCTACGGCCTGGACGGCGTGCGTATGGCGGTCCCCGCCGGCGAAGCGCCGCCGGGCGAGGTCTTCATCATGGGCGAATGCATCGCGCCCACCCGCGAACGCGCGTCGGAAGTGGTGCGGACCTGCAAGCAGTATCTGCTGCATTTCGGTTATCCCGGACGCCTGTCCACCGCGGGAAATCTCGCCTTTCCGTTCACGCCGCCCGAGGTGTCCTTGGGTCCGGCCTACCGTTTCAGCGTCTACCATCTGTTGAAGGTGGACGATCCCGACACGATGTTCCCAATGCATATTGAGACATTGTAGCAACGGCGAACCGAGCCGCTTATTTCGCCCGCTTCGCCACGTATGCGCCACCGGCCGCACGCACCTCGGCGGCATTTGTCGCGGCTCGCACCCGCGCCAAATGCTCCGCCTCGCCTTCCAACAATTTTTGGGCGTTCTCCAGCACCTGACCGGCTTTATCGGCGGGGAACTTGACCGCGCCATTTTCGTCCATGTGGATCAATTCGCCCGGCGCCACGTCCATCCCGCCCACGGACACCGGCACATTCACCGCCTGCACCGCCATTTCCCCATGCCCCGCGGTCACCCCGCCCAACAACATCTGGAAATTCAACCGCCGGACCGCGTCCACATCGCGCGAAGGACCGTTGGACAACATCCCGACGCAGCCGACCGCCTTCATCGAGGTCACCATGATCTCCCCGGCCAGGCCCGCCTTTTTCATGAGGTGGGCGGGCCATTTTTGCTCGATCACCAGAATTGCGGGCTTTTTCATGGCGTCCAGTGCGTCCACCACATCCATGAAGCTCAACCGGCCCTGGTAATTCGGATCGGGCAGCCCAAACACGCAGGTCACCGCATACCCCACGATCGCACCCATTTCCGGATAAATGCACCGAATGGAGGTGTCGGTATACCAATTCTCCGTCCACGGATTATACAGCCCGAGACACAGCGGATTCTTCGGATAGGTCGCGACAACATTGGTGATCGTCGGCGTGTCGATTTTCTTCAGTTCCGTCAACACGTCGATTTTCGATGCTTTGGTCATGGTCCCTTGCCCTCTCCCAATACGATTTCCAGACATAGTCATCGCCCCCGCGCCCCGCCCTGGCAACCCCCGCATTGCACCCCACCCCCAACCCTGGGCATTCTCCCCCGGGAGGAACCGAACATGCCCGTCGCAGACCCAAACCGCGTGATCCTGACCGGAGAAAACCCATTCATTCGCCTCAGCGAAACGGATGGCGCGCCGTTTTCCACCAATGCCAGCTTTTGGCGCATTATCTCGTCCGGCGCCGGACCGGGACATGTGCTCTATATCAAAAGCGAGTTGACCGAAGACCGCTGGCGCATTTATTCCGATAACATCGCCATGGCCCGCTGGCTGCAAAACACCGTGCAGGGCATGCTGAACGCCGATCTGCAGGACACGTCCATTCCGGTGACCGACGCTGTTTTTTCGAAGTCCGGCGATCCCCGGGATTACTGGACCGAAACCGCCGATACAATCGACGAAACGATCGCCCTGACCTGGCACGGCATCGGCGATCCCCTGCTGATCCACACGTTTCCAAATGACGGCCCCGATGCCCGTCCCTATGGCGTCTGCACCGTTCTGATCCCCGCCCTGGGCGCGCGCGTAACCCGCAACGGCATCCAGGCGAAAGGAACGGCCTTCCCCCGCATCCGCGAAGCCCGCCCCTTCAGCACCTGCGCCCTGGCGTTCTGCGAGAGCTGGACGGAACCGCGCTAACCCGCCAACAACGCCATCAGCGGGCGGATCGACTCCATCGTGCCGATCCGCCACAACGCCGCAAAAATCGCGTCCATATCCCCGGCGAAGTTTCCGGAACTGGCCGATACGCGCGCCTTGTCCTCTATCTCGCGATCCGATAGCGGCCTTTCGACGCTGCCCTTCGAATGCGCGACGGTCGAGGTCAGAACACGCCCGTCCCGGGTTGTCACAATCGCGGTCGCCGCACCGCGCGGGGCGAGCGAGTCCAATCGCGCCGTGACCCGCGCGCGGAAGGCGGCGACCCCCGGGTCATGGACGATGCCGTCCGAAAATTCTTTCAGGCCCGCCGCGCCGAACAGGAACGATACCGCTGCGCAATGATGAATGCTCACGCGCGCGCTGCGATCGTTGGTCACGATCCGATCGCCACGATCCAGCAACAACTGGTCTCCCGATATCTCAACTTTGGAAATATCGTCCGCCGTCAGTCCATAATCCCGCCGCAGACCCAGACACGCATCGATCACCGCATGCATCACAATTCCACTGGGCCACGGTTTATAAGTGTTCGACGCGAACTCCCAGCGTTGCCCCAGATCCTGCACGATCTCCGCAACAACCGGCACGTCGCCCATTGCAAAAGCCCAGCCAAGAGGGCCTTCGATGGCTGCGGGGGCGGCGGTATAGCCTTGCTCTGCCAGCAACGCGGCGAATAATCCGTTCCGCGCGGCGTTGCCGACACTGACATTCTTCCCGGCGCTCGGCAGATTTTCGATATGTCCCGCCGACTGGCTGGACGCGAGGCCCAGAGCATGCGCGGTTTGTTCCGCATTCAGACCGAGCAGTTTCGCCGCACCGGCCGCCGCGCCAAACACGCCGCAGGTGGATGTGATATGCCATCCGCGGTCGTAATGACCGGGCGAAACGGCATTGCCGATCCGGCACTCCACCTCGGCGCCCAGTATGAAGGCGTGGAGGAGGTTGGCTCCGGAGAGGCCACGTTGTTCCGACAAAGCAATAACAACCGGCGCGACCGGCGCCGTGGGATGGATCACCGTTCGCAAATGCGTGTCGTCGTAATCGAGTAAATTGCCGCCGATCGCGTTGACAAACGCCGCGCCCAACGGATCCAACCGTTCCACACAGCCAATGACCGTGACCCGGTCCGCGCCCGAAAATGGCAGCAACGTCCGCACTGCCATTTCGACCGGCGGTGTCCGTGCGACACCCAGGGCGCAGCCGAGAAAATTCAGCAACGATCGCCTGCCCTCGTGGCGCAACGTTTCCGCCATATCCGTCCACTGCGACTCCGCGACAAACCGCCCAAGCCGTTCCGAGGCCGATTCCACCATCGCCGCCATGCTCCCACCGAACAGGTCCGGGCGAGACGCACCGCCTCCCGCCCTGTTGTGCGTTTAACCGCCTGGACAGCCCTGCGCTTCGACATAAAGCGCGTAGACCGACTGACTCGCCGTCATGAACAGACGGTTGCGCTTGGGCCCGCCGAAACACAAATTGGCGCATCGTTCCGGCAGCAGAATGCGGCCGATCAGGGTGCCGTCCGGCGCGAAAATCGCCACACCGTCCTGGCCCGGACCGCCCGAAAAGCCGCACCAGACATTGCCCTCTGTATCGACCCGGATACCGTCGGCGTAACCCGGGGTTCCGTCGAAGAACAAGCGCCCGTTCACCGCCTTGCCATCGACGATATCGTAAACATGCGTCGTCTTCGGCCCGTTCGGTGTGTCCACGACATAAAGCCGGCTCTCGTCGGGCGAAAACGCCAGACCGTTCGGCCGCGCCATGTCGCCGACGGCAATTGTCAGGTCCTTTGTCGCCGGATCGAGCCGGTAGACACGGAACGGCAATTCCGCGTCGGCCTTGTCGCCGAGATAATTGCCCCGGATACCCGCGCCATTGTCGCTGAACCAGATCGATCCGTCCGACTTCACCACGACGATAGGGGTAGGGAAGGCTGTTACCCCTCCCCTCCCTCCGAACCGTGCTGGCGGTTCTCCCGCACACGGCTCTCCAGTCGCTGGTTTCCTCATCGGG
>JAYWAX010000373.1:0-4751 GCA_043782125.1 Acetobacteraceae bacterium
GGGGCCACTGGCCTCTCCTCGTCCTGGCTCGGCGCGACCGGGCCATCCGGTGCGGCACGGCGATGGAATGACGGGCGGGGTCCGCGGCGAAGCGTGCCCCGGAACGCAATGGCGTGCCGTTTCCGATGGCCCGATCGAGTCGTGCCATGACGTGGGGGAGAGGCCATGACGTGGGGGAGAGGCCGTGACGTGGGGGAGAGGCCGTGACGTGGGAGAGAGGCCGTGCCGGGAGTCAATCTTTCGGCCCGTTCGTATCAGACCAAATGCTGTTGCTCCAGCCAGTCCTCGCTCTGCATTTCGTCCAGGCGGGATGCGGTGCGTTCGAACATTTTCGCGTTCTCTCCGCGCCGGTAAAGCTGGTCTGGCACAGCATCGGCCGAGGCCACCAGTTTCACGCGATGGTCGTAAAGCGTGTCGATCAGCACGATGAACCGGCGGGCGGCGTCGTAATTATCCGGCGACAGGCGGGGAATGCTGTCCAGGATAAGCGTGTGGAATGTGGTCGCGATGGCCAGGTAATCCCCCGCACCCAGGGCGGTGGCGCAGAGGGTCGCGAAATCGGAGCGGACGACGCCCTCGGCTGCGATGGGGAGGTGCAGCGCGCGGCCCATAATCGTCAACGTCGCGGGTTTCGCGACCGCGCCGCCGGTCAATGTCGAAAACGCCTCGTCCAACGCGCGCCGCGACATGGCGTCGGCGGGAACGTGCCAGGTGCGCAGGCCGCGCATCCGTTCCCGCCGGAAATCCCGGCCCGCGTCCATCATGACGACATCCAGGCTTTCCTGGATCAGGGCGATAAAGGGCAGGAAGGCGTCGCGTCCCGGCTGGCCCTTGAACAGATCGGCGGGCGCGACGTTGGACGTTGCGACGACAATGACTCCGCGCGCGAACAGGGCCTGAAACAGGCGGCCCAGTACCATGGCGTCGGCGATGTCGTTGACCTGAAATTCGTCGAAGCAGAGCAAGGTGGACTCGGCCGCGATTGAGTCGGCCAGCGGCGGGATCGGATCGGAACCGCCAGGGTTGGCCTGCTTCCAGGCAAAGATCCGGGCGTGGCAGGTCTGCATGAAGCGATGAAAATGGATGCGCTGTTTACGCGGCAGGCCGGCGCCCGCGAAAAACATGTCCATCAACATGGATTTGCCGCGGCCGACCTCGCCGACGAGGTAGAGGCCTTTGGGCGCGGCCGCGGGTTTTTCTGCGGCTCGGCGCAGCAGGCGGCCCAGAAGGCCGGCGGCGGGTTGGGGTTTGGCGGCGGGTGCCGGGGTGTAGCCGCGCAGCGACTCCCACAGCATTTGCAGCCGTATCGCCGCGCTTTCCTGCGACGGATCGGACGCCAGCTCTCCCCGCGCGACCATCGCGCGGTAAGCATACAACGGCCCTGGGCCGGCGTGGGGGAGGTTGATATCCATGGGGCGAGGCCGGATAGCGCGTCTTGGCCGCCGCGCCTAGATTGATCCGCCGTGCGCGCGGCCGCTCCGCCGCGTGGCAGCCATGAAATAACCCGAATCCCGTGGACGATCGGGCGAAGTTAAGGAGAAGCCCGTGTCACCTGACCCATTGGCGGTTCTGCCGCATGCCGTCGCCGCCGCGCGGGAGGCGGGCGATCTGGTCGCCGCCGAGTTTGCGCGCTCTGACGGGCCGCGATTCAGCGACCACATCACCGCGCCGCTGGACCATGAAATCGAAATGATGCTGCGCGACCGGCTGCTGGCGTTGGTGCCCGCGCGGTTCGTGGGCGAGGAAGCGGGCGTGCTGGAAGCCCCCGCCAACGGGTTCTGCTGGGTCGTCGATCCACACGATGGGACTCGCGCGTTCCTGGAGGGCAAGCGCGGCAGCGCGGTGTCGATCGCGCTGCTGCACATGGGGATTCCGGTGCTGGCCGTGGTTTACGCGCCAACCTGCCCGGATATCGGGCCGGACATGATTTCCTGGTGTCGCGGCGGGCGGATTGAGCGCAATGGGCGGGAGGTCTCGATTGACCTTCGCGCGCGGGATCTTGCGGCGGACGATGTGGTGTTCCTGAATCATGGCGCGTGGCAGCGGCCGGTTTCGCATGGCATGGCGTGCGCGCCCGCGGGGTTTATGCCCTTGCCGTCGATCGCTTACCGGCTCGCGCGGATCGCGGTGGGGGATGGGATCGCGACGCTGACTCTGCGGCCCGTGAACGCGCTGGATATCGCGGCGGGTCATGCGCTGCTGATGGCGGCGGGCGGGGTGCTGGTCACCGAGGACGGGGAAGAGGTCACGTATAACGAACAAGGGGAAAGCCGCCCCTCCGCCTGTTTCGGTGGGCCGTCGAAGGTCGTGGCGGTGCTGCGCGCCCGCAAATGGCGGGGGAGTCAGGAGCCGCGCCGGGACGCGCGTGTGACGTTGAACTGGCCGCGGACGGTGCCGGAAGCCGTGCTGGATCGCGCGGCGGGATGCTTGCTCGGGCTGGCGATCGGCGGGGACCTGGGGCCGGATACGGAGTTGGGCTTTGTTGTGGCGCGCGCGCTGTTGGGGCAGCCGCGGTTCGATCCGGCCGTGATCGCGGCGGCGGTCGAGGCCTGGGTGCGAACCGGCGGCGCGCTGGAAATGGCGTCTCCCCTGGCGCGCGCCGTGGCGATTGGCTTGTGGGCGTCAGGCCCCTTGGCCGCGCGGGACGCGGCGCGGATCGACCGTCCCGGCGATTCCTTGCACGCGGACATCGCCGCCACCATCGCGGCAAATCTGCTTGCGCCGTTGGGCGGCCCGCCAGAGCCGGTGGTTGCGGGGCTGGCGACGGGGGGCGGGACGCCGCATCCGGCGATGGCGTTTCTCGCCAGCGCGGCCTGTCCGGCGTCTGTTCGTGCCGCGGTTTCGGGCTCGGCCGGGGGGCGGGGCATGTTTTCTGTACCACAGGCGATGCGCGTTCTGACCTGGCGGCCCGAACAGGGGCTTGGCGCGGCGCAGCCCAGACCCGAGATGTGCTGGACCGACGATCTGGTCGATCTGGCGGAAGCGCTCGCGCGTGGCGCCCTGTCCGGCCGGTGAGCACCCATAACCACGGAGACCGGGCCGCGCTGCCCAGTAAAGATCGTATGTTGCAACTGGACTTTGACAAATTCGATGCGACGCCGGTGCAGGCAGAGCCGTACCCTCACATGGTGGTGCCTGGCTTCGTGCCGCCGGACAGTTTGCGGGCGGTGCTGGCCGATCTGCCACCGCTGAACCGGCGCGGCTCGTTTCCGCCTGATTCGGTGCGTTTGGGGGCGGCGGCGAAGGAGCTGGTCGCGCAGATGGAGGGGCCTGTGCTGCGCGGTGCGATCGCGGCGCGGTTCGGCCTGGATCTTGGCGATGCGCCGACGATGCTGACGCTGCGCGGTTGGACCAGCGATCGGGACGGGCGCATTCACTGCGATTCAACTGCGAAACGGGTGACGGTGCTGCTGTATTTGAACCAGGAGACTGAGGCGTTCGGGCGCCAGGAAGGGTGTCTGCGGCTGTTGCGTGGACCCGGCGATCTGGAGGATTTTGCGGTGGAGGTGGCGCCGGTGAATGGGACTCTGCTGGTGTTTCCAAACGGGCCGGCGGCCTGGCATGGGCACCGGCGGTTCGTGGGGCAGCGGTATAGTATCCAACTGAACTACATGACGACGGATACGAAGGCGCGGAGCGAGCTGCGGCGGCACCGGCTGTCGGCGTTCGTCAAGCGGTTGACGATGGCGGCTTAGGGGGTCACGCCCGGTTCGGCGGTTCGGCGGTTCGGCGGTTCGGCCGGTAGATTCTCAATGCGTGGCGGCGCGGCGTGTGCTATGCTGGCTTCGGGCTTTTGGAGTGAATTTCGATGGCCGACCAGTTAGAGCGGCGCGCCAGCGGTGAACCGGCGGCGATTGGCCTTCGGGAAGCGCCGGTCTGGGTAAGGCTCGCCGATCCCGATGCCATCGACGCGCTGCGGGCCCGCTCGATCTCGGAGCCGGAAGGAGGGTTTATCTTTCAGGTAAGGGCGACCGATCTTGTTTGGTGGATGACCGAAAATCCCGCCGAAAGCACGTTGCCCGAGATCGTGAGAGAGGCCCTGACCGAGCGGATGTATTCGTCCGAAATGGACGGCATCGTGCGCAGGCTCGACGATGGGATCGGCCACGCGCACGCGTCGATGAACCGATTGCTGGCGCAATTGGATACGCCGCTCCCACCTGACGCGACAGACGTCGGGCTCGACCCTGCGGTGGCCACCGGCGCAGATATCGACGCGCTTTTGGAACGGCTCGATACGCGTATTGCGGATCGAAGCGAGGCCATGGATCGCTTGCTCGCGGTTTTGGCGCCGGCCGGAAGGCGCTGAGGAGGGCCAAGGGTGGCGTTACTGGACATGCCCGCGCGTCTCTGGACGTTCGCCAGGAAAATTGAAGAACTTTTGGCCGTTCAGATCAAAACCGAAAAGGCGTTGGAAGCGGTCGCGCACCGCTTAAGGGCTATTGAAGACCGAATGACCCATTTGGAGGCGATTCAGGGCCAGATCGTGGTGGAAGCGCGATCCGCCGCCAGCGCGGCGGCAACTACCGTCGCGGGCGCGGTCATCTCCGACGTCGTGACCCGTGTTACGCGGATGGAAATCCGGGCCGAGGACGCGGCGAGGCGGATATCCGGATCGGACAGGCTTTAGAGCATGATTGCTTCAGGTTGAAGCGATCATGCTCTAGGCTCCAGACTCGATTAGATCCACCATCTGATGATCGCGGCCAGAATGACTGTCGCGGTGAAATTTCTGGCGAGTTTGTCATAAC
>JAYWAX010000374.1:0-32831 GCA_043782125.1 Acetobacteraceae bacterium
CACAACCGTCATGGTCGGCGGAGGCCGGCCATCCACGACTTTCGCGATGATACAAAGTCGTGGATGGCGCGCCTCCGCGCACCATGACGGTTGTGGCCGCCGGTGTGACGGTCAAAGGTTCCGTCAGTTGGTATTACTCCTTGACGGTAATCTTCAGCGAGACCGGCCAGTTCTTTGCGCAGCTCGTTCCGCTCGGATTTGGTCAGATCGATTTTATCGCGCTTGGCGAACACGTTCAGCAAGAAGACCGGAACGTCCGGCCCAGAGCAGATTGAGATCACGCGGTAATCGCCGCTTTTGCCGTTGCCCCGCCCGGCAAACGGATTTTCCGGGCGCCTCCGGTGCCGGGGATTTCGGTGCCGGATGCCGGACACGCGGCGATCGACATGACGATCCGGGCGCGTTCTTCCGCCGTCAGATGGGCATCTTCCGCGTCGCGTAGGAAGTCCGGCGTTTCGATGACCGATTGAAGCATGGCATGCCCGATGGCTGGCGAACCGAGGGGCAGGCTTAGCCGCGAAGAGCTGACGAATGGTTAATCTGGATGGTTTTCAGCGCACGCGTTCATACGGCATTGCCGCATATAACGCAGGCGCGAAATCGCGCGGTTACGGCTGCGGACCGTCATACCCCTCGACGATAATCAGGTCGGCAATTCCTGCGCCGTCGCGATGCGCTTTCGCCGCCTGGTATTCAGGTGAATTGTAACACGCCAGCGCCGTCGCGTGGTCGGCGAATTCCAGCACGACATTCCGCGCCCTGGGCGAGCCTTCCGGTGACTCAAAGTTGCCCCCCCGGACCAGGAACTTCGCGCCATATTTGCTGAACGCGGCAGCGTTGGCGTTGACGTATCCCTGGTAACCA
The DNA here is from genome assembly GCA_043782125.1 of Acetobacteraceae bacterium. GTDB lineage: Bacteria > Pseudomonadota > Alphaproteobacteria > Acetobacterales > Acetobacteraceae > Rhodopila. The sequence continues at coordinate 865 of JAYWAX010000374.1, forward strand.
TCGGGGTCGGTCACATCCACTCGCGCGATCCAATAAGATTTCGGCATGTCTGTCTCCTGTTATCCGTGAGGCCTGTCGCCCAACATTCCCGCCAGCACGGGTTCCATTGCCGCGGCCATCAGGCCCTGGCCTTGCGCGGACGGATGCAAAGCCGCAGACGGCGGGTTCAGTTGTGGATCGTAATAAAGATCGCGGTTGATCTGGTTGCCACGCATGAAGACGTGGCCCACGTCGAGAAAGGTCACGGCACGATCCGCCGCGTATTTCGCGTCCAGCGCGCGGTTAATCGTCCATCCGGTCTGGCTCGTCCAATCCGAACGTTCCGATGGCAAAATACCCAACAGCAGCAGGTGCGTCGCGGGCAGGCGGCTGCGTAGGTCGTTCACAATGGTATCGATCCCAAGGATCGTGTCATCGGCAGACCAGCGCAGGCGTCCCAAATTATTGGCGCCGATCAGGATGACCGCAACCTTGGGGGCAATGCCGCCGGTTTCGCCGTTACGAATACGCCACAACAGGCTGGCGGTCGTATCGCCGCTGAAGCCGAGATTGATGGCATTGCGCCCGCCGTAGAACTGCCGCCAGATCGGAACGAAATTCCGCCACGCCTCGGGCCCGTCGTATTCCCAGCTCTGGGTGATGGAGTCGCCGAGGAAAATCAGATTGGGGCGCGTGCGCCGAAGCTCTTCGAGCTTGGCCAGATGGCGTTCGCGCCACCATTTTAGGTCCATACGGGAAATCGGGGTGGCTGCCAGGACGGTGGCCGCGCGCGCGGGCGCGCCGGCCGAAACGGCGCCTGCGGCGAGCAAGGCCCGGCGCGACAAAACTGGGTGGGACGTTGCGAGAACGTGAGGCACGGGCGGTTCCATCCCAAGTGCGATTGCGGCGCCGCAGTTTAATCCTCGGCCAGAGTCGCGCAATCCGTGGCGCGTGCGAACCCAGGGCAATCGCCTGAACGACACCGCCGTGCCATGACGGGGAAAGGCACGCGGCAAAATTCAAGCGATTGCCCTGCGTGCGAAGCGGCCTATGCCGGAGACGTCACTCCGCATATCATGGGTCGAGAATAACGAACCATGGACCCTCCTGAATGGACGATGGCGCGCCCGCGACCTACCGCCTCAGCCGGCCCGCCTCACCGGAGGAATGGGCCGCCTATCACACCATTCGCCGCCTTGTGGCGTTCGAGGCGGGGGAGGAGGCTGAGGACGATCCCGACGAACGTGCGCCCGGTCATTATCCGCTGCTGCTGACCCGGGGCGGCGGGCCCGTGGGGACGATCCGCGTGGACAATTTGAACGAGAGCGACGCTGCGTTGCGGTTGGTGGCGATCGACCCGGCGCGGCAGGGCGAGGGCCACGGGCGGGTGCTGCTGCGCGCGGCGGAGGCCTTCGCGCGCGACATCGGATGCCGCCGCGCCGTGGTTTACGCGACGCCAGAGGCAGCGGGATTTTACGCGGCGGCCGGATATGCGGAGGACGATTTCGACGACAATTATTTCGGTGGCATTGTGCAGATGGTGAAACCTCTGCACTACGCGGGGTTCGCGTTGGAGGATGCGGAGGGGTAGGCGAATTATGTTGGGCCAAGGGGACGGAAGCGGCTATTGTCTCCGCATGAGTTCCGCCCTGAAACCACCGCTGACGATGACCGTGGCCGAGTTCCTCGCATGGGACGCGCCTGGGCAGACGCGTTGGCAACTGATCGATGGGGAGCCGATCGCAATGGCTCCGGCGAGCCGCACGCACGGTCTGTTACAATCCGAATTGGGACGTCTGATCGCCAACCACCTGGACGTTCCCGGCGGCGCGTGTGCCGTGGTCACGGCGCCCGGTATCATTCCCCGTGTCGGCGCCGAGGACAATTTTTTAATTCCCGATCTCGCGGTGACCTGCACGCGGTACAGGACGGAAGAATACGACGTCGCCAATCCCGTTTTAATCGTCGAGATTCTCTCTCCCTCCAACCGCGCGCAAACGCGGCGGAATATCTGGTCGTTCGCGACGATCCCCAGTTTGCGGGAAATTCTGACTCTCAGCAGCACCGCGGTGCGGGCGGAGCTGCTACGCCGGGACGCGGAGGGGAATTGGCCTGCCATGCCGCTGGCGATCGAGGACGGGGATTTGCACCTGGAGAGTATCGATTTCACCGTGCCTTTGGCGGCGATTTACCGGACGACGCGGTTCGCGCGCGGGTAGCGCTGACGGGCTGGCGACCGGACGCGGTCGCGGGAACCGGGCGTCGCGTCCAAGGCCCGGCTTGTTTCGGGCGGCTCAACGATAAACGCTCCACCATGGACCCGTGAATGTCACCGGGGACGCCAGGCTCAGTCCGGGACGAACCGCCAGGCGTCCTTTCCATCCCGCATCAGCAATGTCCGGCCATGCCCGAACGGTTCCCGGGTGATACCGCGCGCGTGAATTTCGATCCGGTCGATCTCGACGCGGGCGACGATCATGTTCGCGTCGGCGAACCCCCGCGGGTAAATTGCGTCCATTGCCTCTGGCCACATATCGCGCATTTCGATGCGGTCATCGATCAGGCTGACAGGGCCGCCCAGACCCAGGAATATCTGACGGCCATCGTCCTGAAACGCCAGCGTCACCAGGGGATCGCGCGCCATTTCCGCGGCCTTGCGGGATCCGCGCCGGCACAGGAAACGCCGCGTCCACGCATCCCGGCCCATCGGACTCGCCCTGATGCGGACAGCGCGGCAATGCGCGCCACCGGTTTCCGCCCGCGTGGCGAGCCAGCAAACCGGCAGCCGTTCCACCGTTTCGCGCGCCGCCAACAGCAGCCGTTCGATTTCCGCTGCGCCCATCGCCGGGACCATGATCCGCCTCCATCGCTTGACCAAGATGGAGAATGACGCCTCTGGACGCGAGAGTCCAGAATACATATTCTAGAACTATGGCTCGCTCGACATTCGCGCATGTGGACTTTCTCGACGCCGCTTTGGCCCTGGTGGCGGAGCGTGGGCCTGCGGCCGTGACGGTTGGTGCGATCACGGGACGGTTGAACGCGCCAACCGGATCGTTTTATCACCGGTTCGCCTCGCGCGACGTGCTGCTGGCGGAACTCTGGTTGCGGACGGTGCTGGATTTTCAGCAAGGGATCGAGGCCGCGCTTGCCGCCGGCGACGGGTTGCGCGCGGCTCTGCACACGCCTGCCTGGGTGCGGGCCAATCCGGATGCGGCCCGCCTTCTGTTGCTTCACCACCGCGACGATTTCGTGGGCGGGGACTGGCCGGAGGCCTTGCGCGCAGGGGTTGACGCCCATGTCAGGCGTGCCCGGGCGGCGACCGAAACCTTCGCCCAGGAGATGTTCGGGCGCGCGGGGGCAGAGGAAATCCGCCGGGTTCAGTTCGTCCTCTCGGAGGTGCCGGTCGCCGCGGTGCGCCAACATTTGCGACGACGGGAACCGCCGCCGCCGATTGTGGATGAACTGATCCGGGCGGCGTATTACGCGGGGATGAAGGGCGCGCGGGTCACCGGGCGTTCACAGACCCCGTTGGCCGGTACTGACGCTCCCCGCCAGGCAAGTCCGGATGGAATACAAACACCGTCTCCCCCGGGCCGGCGGGGTAAGGGCAACCGCCCGAACGATTGACCCATCGCTATGACCTCTCCCCGTCATGGCACGCCCCCGAGCGGGCCATCGGCAGCGGTACACCATTGCGGGAGTAGCCACGATAAACCGCAAAAAGCGCCTCTCGTTCGATCGATGTGCCGCGCCCGATGGCCCGGTCGAGCCGTGCCATGACGAGGGGGAGAAGCCGTGCCGAGGGTCAATCGTTCGGAGGTTTGATATAAGCCCAGGAGTTGCCTGAAACCCGCCGGTTACACCCGGTAAACGTTCTTCGCGTTGTCCTGGAAGATCGCCCGGCGCTGTTCGTCCGTCATCTTGAACGGCAGCGACGTCGCGGGATCGTCGTAATCCCAATGCGGGTAATCCGTCGCGAACAGGATGCGGTCCCAGCCGATCCATTCCAGCGTTTCCGCCAGTTGCGAACGCGGTTCTGGTTCCTCGATGGGCTGGGTCGTGAACCAGACGTTGGAACGGATATATTCCGACGGCGCGCGCTTCAAATGCGGCAGTTCCTGTTTCAACTTTTTCCACTGCGCGTCCAGCCGCCAGCCAAGTGCGGCGGCCCAGGCGAGGCCGCCTTCGATGAGGACGACTTTCAGGGAGGGGATGCGTTCGAACACGCCTTCCAGGATCATGCTGGTCAGCACGGCCTGTTGGGCCATGGAGTGGCCGACCATTTCCTCGATGTAATAGGACGCCCAACCGCCGGTGGTGTTGGCCCATCCGCCGTTGCCGAAGGCGTGGATGCCGACGGGCATGCCGGTCGCGGCGGCGGCCTCGTAGATCGGCCAATACCGGCGTTGACCCAGCGGCTCGTTTGTTTTGCTCAGCATGAACACCTGGGCGAAATCGGCATCGTTGGCGCGGCGTTCGATTTCTTTGACCGAGGCGACGGTGTCCTCGTACGGAATGACCACGGAGGCTTTGAGGCGCGAGTCCTTGCTGACCCAATCGGCCTTTTGCCAGTCGTTGGTGGCACAGCAGATCGCGTTGGACAGGTCGGGATTGATCGCGCCCTGGCCGGAGGTCAGCGGGTTCAGGATGCCAAGCGCGACGTTGTTCGCATCCAGATGCTGTTCTTGCATGAAGGCAAGATCGCTGCCGGGCGAACCGGGGGACGCCGTGCCATTTGGCACCCAGGCATCGCGCCGTGCGGCCTGCGGCTGTCCCTTGGGGTAGGCCGAGCCCTTTTCCCAGGGTTGGCGATAGGTGATGCCAAACGTCTTAACATGTTCGACCCACGCCTTGGTCATATAGGGATACAGCGCCGGGCTGACTCCGCCAATGCCCACGCCAGGCGGACGTGGATGGATGTCGCCATCGGCGATTGCGAGCTTGGACTCGGTGGCCGGTTGAATGCCGGAGCGGTTCAGGACGTCGACGTTCATGACGCGGTCTCCCGTTAAGCCGTCTGTGGTTGCAGCCGAGGATAGGTGCGAAGCGGATTATCCGCCATGATCTTTTTCGCCAGCGCCGCGTCGAACCCCGCCGGCAGCGCCGCGAGCCCGTCGAATTGCCAATGCGGGTAATCGGTCGAGAACAGCAACATCTCATCCGAGCCGATGTGTTCGATCAGCCGCGCGACACCGCCGTCATCGGTGGGAGCGTCGAAGGGCTGCACCGTCAGGCGGACCCGTTCGCGGATGATAGAGGAGGGCGGGTCGGACACCCAGGGAATTTCGCTGCGCAGGCCTTTCCAGAATTTGGTCAGGCGCCACATGAAAGCAGGCAGCCAGGTCACGCCGGATTCCATCAGGACCACGGTCAGGTCGGGGAATTTGGCGAACACACCCTCGGTGACCAGGCTCATGAGTTGCGACTGAAAGGCGGTCGCCTGGTTCACGTATTCCTCGGTGAAGCTGGAAGCCCAGCCGACGGGGGTGGTGGCGTTGCGGTGCATGCTGCCGGCGTGGATGCCGATGGTCAGGCCGTGGCGCACCGCCGCCTGGTAGATCGGCCAGTTCTGACGGCGCCCCAAAGTGGTGTCGCCGCTGACGAGAAGCAGGACCTGGATGAAGCGCTTGTCCTTGGCGACCCGTTCGATCTCATCGACCGCCATTTCGACGTTTTGCTGCGGCACGACGATGGAGGCGCGCAGCCGGGGATCGCGATCCAGCCACTCCTTGGCCACCCAATCGTTAACACCGCGCGCGATCGCCGCTCCCAAATCCTCGCTGAACGCCGCCTGGGCGCCATAAAGGCAGTTGCAGATGGCGATCGACGTGCCGAAAGGGTCCAGCGCCTGGCTGGCCATGGCGGCGACCGAGGTGCCCGCCTTACCTGTGGCATCCTTCCAGTCGCTGCGAAACGTCAGCGGGTTGGTCGTGGGGTAGCTGATCGTGACCATGTCATCGACCCCTCGCCGGACCACCATTTCCCGCCAATGGTCGTTGAGATAGGGCATGATCGCCCGCATCCCGCCGACCGTTGGATGGATATCGCTGTCGATCACCATATGCGCGGCCATCGCGACGGGCCTTACATTTGCAGGAGGATGTCGTCGCCCTCGATCTTGACCTGATAGACTTTCAGGTCCTCGTCGGCGGGGGCCGACAGCGCCTTGCCGGTGCGGCAGTCGAATTGCGCCGCGTGCAGCGGGCACTCGATGCAGCCGTTTTCCAGCCAGCCTTCGGTCAGCAGCGCGTATTCATGGCTGCAAATATTATCCGTCGCGCAGAATTCTCCGCCCGGTAAGTGGTAGATCGCGATTTCCTTGCCACCGGCCTTGACGCCGAAGGCCTTGCCTTCTTTGACATCCGCTTTCGCCGCGACCCGTACCCAACCGTCAGCCATGTTTGTCTCCTCAATTCGCCGGCGCCGATTGTGCCAGGAGAGGGGCGGCTGGCCAAGCCCGTGCCGTTCTTCTCTTGCCGGAACTGGCGTTGGGCGGCACCATGGCGGGCTGCTTGAGACGATTTCAGGAGATATCATGCGTCGATCGGGTCTTTGGTATGCCGCGATTTTCGGTCTGCTGGTTTGCGGCCCGGCACAGGCGCAGGTGTATTTGAACGCGCCGAACCTCGTTGTGCGGCCACCGAAGCTGGATGGTCCCGACTTGCAGGCCCGGCCAGAGCTGTGGCCGCGGCTGGATCGTGGCGCGGCGTTTTGCCAGACGGAGGCCGATCTGCTCCGCCTGGCCGCGTCCCGGCGCGGAGACGCGGTGGACCGGCCGAATTGTCAGATTGTACGGGGGCCGACGCCGATTTCGATCGTGAAGCGCGTGGGACCGGGCCGGACTCAGGTCACGGTGACCGGCGACACACCGCGGGACGGGTGGACCGACGCGTGGTTGCCGGAGAAACCGCCGGCGGTGGCGGGACGCCCGACATCGATCCGCTGAACCGCCTTACAATCTTCGAGGAGACCAACGAATGTCCAAGAATCTGCCCGCTTTGTGTCTGATCGCCGTGCCCGGCCGCCGCCGCCGCACGATCGAACTGTGCCAGGAAACCGAAAAACGTGGCTTCGCCGGGGTTTATACACCCAGTCCGTTCGGCAATATGTCGATGTGCGAGGCGCTGGCGTGGAATACGGACTCGCTGACATTCGGCACCGCGATCGCGCCGATTTACCAACGCACCGTCGTCGATTTCGCGCAGAGCGGGGCGATGATGCACGAAATATCTGGCGGCCGGTTCCGCCTGGGCATCGGCATCGCGCATGGGCCGTCGCATGTGCGAATGGGGGTGACGCCGGGCAAGCCATTGGCGGACACGCGGTCCTTCATCGAAAAGTTCCGGGCGCAGGACGGCTTCGGGCCGCTGCCGCCGATCATCGTCGCGGCGCTGCGCAAGCGCATGGTGGCCTTGGCGGGCGAACTGGCAGAGGGCGTCGTATTTGCCAACGCGTCGCTGTCTCACATGGGCCAGTCGCTGGCGGCGCTGCCTGCGGAGAAGCGGAACAATCCGGATTTCTTCATCGGCAACATGATCCCGACCTGCATCGCCGACGATATCGAGGCGGCGAAGGCGGTGAACCGGCGGACGCTGACCAGTTACGGGAACCTGCCCAATTACCGGAATTACTGGCGGGAGGCCGGCTACGTCGAGGAAATGGACGCCATCGAAAAGGCGATCGACGAGGGCCGGCGCGAGGACGTGCCGAAGTATTTTTCGGACCGCTGGCTGGCGGACAACACATTGTTCGGACCGGCAGCGAAAGTGCGCGAAGGCGTGGAAGCCTGGCGCGCGGCGGGGGTGCATACGCCGATTTTGGTGCCGTCATCTGCGGCGGGAAACCAAATGAAGGCGTTGGAAGAGGTGTTCGCGGCGTTTGCCTGACGGATCAGGGCGCCCGGTTCGCCGGGCGCCGGATCGCGAAGGGACAACGCCGGTTCGCCGCTGCGCAGGCGTCTTTGTCGCGGGCCGCGTGCAACCCGGTGCCCGCGGCGCGGGTGGTGCGCACCAGAGCGGCCAGCGAACCGATAAAACCGGCGTCGCATTGTTGAGTCGGCACCCGGAAATAGCCGGGAACATGGTTCTTTTCGGCGAGTTCGCGATACTCGATATCCAGCTCGACCAGGGTTTCCGAATGTTCCGAAACAAAGGCGATCGGAACGATCAGGAGCGCGGATTTGTCGGCACCACCTTTGACAATTTCCTCGTCGGTGCTGGGTCCGATCCATTTGACCGGGGTGGCGCGCGACTGATAGCAGATTTTCCAGTCGAGATCGTTACGACCCCAGGCGGACAGGACGGCGGCGACGGTCTGTTCGATTTGGTATTGATAGGGATCGCCGTCCTTGACGATCGATTCCGGCAGGCCATGGGCGGAAAACAGAACGCGGAGGGGTACGGCCGGGTCCAGGCTGGCGCGCGCTTTGTCGTGGGCGTCCTGGACGATCCGCGCGGTCGCTGCGGCAAAGCCGGGATCGGTGGGGTAACAGCACAGCGCTGAGATCGGTTTGAAAAGCCCCACGCGGGCGGCGGCTTCCCTCCAGGCGGTCAGCGAACTGCCTGTCGTGGTCGTGGAATATTGCGGATAGAGCGGCAGGAGCACGACCTCGTCCGGTTGCCAGGCTTTGACGGCGCGCGCGGTTTCCAGGCTGAACGGGTGCCAGTAGCGCATGGCCGGAAAGCATTTCGCGTCCAGCTCCGGCAAGGCGGCTTCGATGGCGCGGGCTTGCGCCCGGGTCATTTCCAGAAGGGGAGATTTTCCGCCAAGCAGCCGATAATTCTCCGTCGCAGGTTTCAGGCGCCCGCGCGTAATGATCCAGGCGAGCAACGGGCGCACGAAGAACGGCACCCGCAGGATCGCGGGATCTCTGAACAGATTCAGCAGGAACGGGCGAATCGCCTCGGGGCTGTCGGGGCCACCGAGATTGAACAGGACGATCGCGACTTTCGGGCGGTTGCGGACCGGATCGGGAGACATTTCAGGACGCACGGACCAGCTCGACCAAAGCGGCGACGTGTTCGGGTGACGTTTGCGGAACGATGCCGTGGCCGAGATTGAAGATGAAGGGGCGGCCCTGCATCGCGGACAGGATGGCGCGGGCGCCGGATTCCATTGCCTCCCCGCCCGCGACCAGCGCCAGGGGGTCGAGGTTGCCTTGCGCGGCGACGGTTTTCGGCAGCAGCGGCGCGGCAAGGAGCAGGTCCATGCTGGTATCCAGTCCGACCGCGTTGACGCCGGTTTCCGCGGCATAGGCGGCGAGCGAAAGTCCGGCCATACGGGGGAATCCGATGATCGGCAGGTACGGATAATCTTCGCGCAGGGCCGCGACGATCTGCTTCGCGGGTTCGATGACGTAACGGCGAAAATGCGCGGGCGACAGCACGCCCGCCCAGGAATCGAACAGCATTAAGGTTTCCGCGCCCGCCTCGGCCTGTGCGCGCAGATATTGGATTGTTCCTTCGGTGACCAAATCCACGATCGCGTCGAAAAGGGATGGGTTTTGGTAAGCCATCGCGCGGGTCGCGGCGAAATCGCGAGAACCCGCGCCCTCGACCATATAGCACGCGACGGTGAAGGGCGCGCCGGCGAAGCCGATCAAAGCGGTGGCGGAAAATTCCTCGGCGCGCAGGCCCGCGCGGACCAGGCGGATCGTTTCCATGACGGGCGCGGTTTTCTCGGCGACTTTCGCCATGCCGAGGGCGCCGAATCCGGCCGCGTCGCGGATCGGGGGCAGGACCGGGCCTTCGCCTTCCTTGAATTCCAGGCCTTGTCCCAAAGCCCAGGGAAGAATGAGGATGTCGGAAAAGAGGATGGCGGCGTCGAGGGTGTAGCGGCGTATCGGCTGTAACGTCACCTCCGCCGCCAGTTTGGGCGTCGTGCAGAGGGCGATGAAGTCGGGGACGGTGGCGCGGATGGCGCGGTATTCCGGCAAATAGCGCCCGGCCTGGCGCATCAACCAGATCGGCGGCGGCCAGACCGGTTCGCCCGCGAGCGTGCGCAGCAGTTTCTTCGACATGTCAGGTCGCACCCGGGTAAACGTGATCGCCGTAAGCGGCGCGGATATCGGCCAGCAGGCTGCCCGTGGGCGGAGCGTACATCATGCGCTTGCTGGTGAAAACGCCGGTCAACGCACGGATGCGCACCGCCATTTCCGCCATCTTGGTCAGGGCGATCAGGCCGTTGACGATGGGAACATTGTCCACCCGATGCACGCCCGCGAAAGCGAGAATGGTCATGACGATTCCGCCCGCCGGGATCACGGTTTCGGCGCCCGCGGCGATGCCCGCGCGCGCGGCCTCGGTGAACCGGGCCACGACGTCGTCTCGTGTGGCTGGGTCCTCGAAGGCGCGATCCAGGACCTGGCCGCGTTCCACATGCATCTCGTCGATCGAGATCAGGCGGGCGCGGAGGCCGGTGGAGTCGATGTTTTCCGTCACTCTGCGGGTGAATTTCGGGTTGACGTTCACGATCGAGAAGCTGGCGCCCATCAGGCTGGCGAGGTGGACGGAGGATTCCAGCAGGCCCAGTACGGGGATGTTCAGGACTTCGCGCAGTGCGTGCAGGCCGGGTTCGAAGACGTTGCCGATGAGGAAGGCGTCGTAACCGTCTTTCTCCGCGCGCAGGCCGTTTTCCAGGACCTCCGCCGTGTCCAGGATTTCGAGGTAGCGGTATTGATCCGCGATCGCCTTTCCTGGGCTCAGGCCCCTGACGTCGATCTGGGTGCCGGGTTCGGCGGCGCCCTGGAGGATCGCGGCGAGGGTGCGGGCGTAGGGGCCGGCCTCAGAGCGGCGGGCGACTCCCATGCTTTGGTAGAAGAGTTTCACTGGTTGGGTCCGGGGTGGGGCGGTGGGTTCGTGGGTGTCATGGGCGGCTTGGATGGTCAAGCGGCGGGGAGCCGGTATGAAGACGACCGCGTTCTTCTTTTGATCTGGGAATCGGGATCAGATATGGTATAGGTGCGGTATCATGCGACAAGCCACTCTGTTCAAGTTTCAGCGCGACGCCCGGGCGACGATGTCCTGCCAGGATAATCTCGCCTTCATGCGGCCGCTCCCGAGCGAGTCGATGCGGCTGATCGTCACGTCGCCCCCGTATAATATTGGAAAATCGTACGAAAAACGCCGGTCCCTGGAAACTTATGTCGCGCAACAAGCTCAGGTGATTTCCGAGTGTGTGCGCCTCTTGGGTCCGGATGGCTCCCTTTGCTGGCAGGTCGGAAATCACGTGCAAGATGGAGAAATTTTTCCACTCGACATGGTTTTGTATCCAATTTTTCGCGAGCATGGATTGCATCTGCGGAATCGAATTGTATGGCATTTCGAACATGGCCTGCATTGTTCAAAGCGGTTGTCTGGCCGATACGAAACGATTCTTTGGTTCACGAAAACCGGCGACTATATCTTCAACCTCGATCCTATTCGGGTGCCGTCCAAATACCCCGGAAAGAAGTATTTCAAAGGCCCCAAGGCCGGGCAGCTTTCCGGCAATCCTTTGGGAAAGAACCCAGGAGATGTGTGGATTTTCCCGAACGTGAAGAATAATCACGTCGAGAAAACCGTGCATCCCTGTCAATTTCCGGTCGAATTGGTTGAGCGTTTGGTTTTGGCTCTGACGATGCCAGGCGATTCTGTCTTCGATCCATACATGGGCGTAGGCTCTGCGATCGTCGCCGCGTTGGCGCATGACCGCGTAGGCTACGGCTGCGACGTCGTCCAGGAATACGTCGATATCGCGTGGGACCGGGTGCATGAATTAAGGGCCGGAACGCTTAAGACCCGACCGAAGGACAAGCCTGTTTACGATCCATCTCTGCCCTACGGCGGCCACCGTTGAGGATCGCCGCGCAATACTCCCATTTGAATGGTTTGGAGTATCTTCTGGTTCACAAGAAAGCGCTCTGGGAAGAGATTCAGGCCACGATCGCCTCGATGGACGCGGAGGCGTGCCGCACGAAGGTTTCGAAGGAAAAGCGGACGCTCGACCGGCTGTTCTTTTCCCCCGTGGCGATGAATGCGGCGCTGAAAGAGCGGTTTGAGCACCTGGGGTGGGGCGAGCGACGTACGTCGTATTGGGTGACATCCGACGCCGGCCTTATTCGGAAAACCATGAACATGAGCGCGGAGGCACAAAAAACCGCCATCGAAACCGCGGGTCTCCGGGCAATCGCTTCATACAATCAGACGGACTTCGTGAAGGACCGGGTCGCGGTGGAGGTTCAGTTCGGCAAATACGCGTTCGTGGCCTACGATCTTTTCGTAAAACACATGGCGTTTTTCGTTGGCGATGTGATCGATGTCGGAATCGAGGTTCTGCCGATGAAGGAACTTCAGGAACAAATGTCGTCCGGCGTGGCATACTACGAGGGCGAGCTTTACAACCTCATCCGGGAGGGACGCGGCGTCCCGGCGGTGCCGCTCATTCTTTTGGGTCTCGCGCCGTGAACTGGTGTCCGCGCGCAACCGCGCCCCAATCAAAAACTCCCGGTTCCCCTCCGGCCCGTTGACCGGGCTTTCCTCAACCCCCGCCACCAGTCCTCCACCCGCTCGCACATCGCGCGATGAACCTCCGGATCGCGGCCATGATGCATAGGCCGGTCGAGCAGGTCGCGCCGATTCGCGCCAGGGTGATCCTGAAAGGCATGGCTTATGCGCCGGCCCATGGCGACACGGCGTTCACGGCCCCATGTTCGACGCGTATATGAAGCGGGCGATCCCGGCGTTCTGGCCGCAGCCGCCGCGTTCAAGGAAAAAGACAGACTTGTGAACATCGCGGCGAGTCCGTTGTAACGTGAGCCGGAATTCGCGCGCGCCGTCCGATCCGATCAGATCGCGTCCGTGTTGGGGCGATGGCGATCTGACGCCCAAACCGTAGCCCGTTCTGGCGGGGTGGACGACCGTCCTAAGCCAGCTTCCCCGCGCGCGCCCCTCAAATAAACCGCGCCGTCGGGTTCATCCCCAGAAAATACTGCCCGCAAATCTCGATATGCCCCGTCCGCCCCTGCACCTGTTGGGCTGACGCATGAATATCCCGCATCTTCCGCTCGAACGCATTGCTGGTGAAAATCGCGGTCGCGCCTGCCTCCTGGTAGGCGAATTCCGCGACCTTCTTCGCCTCTTGAATCGCGGAGGTCGAGGCCAGCCGCATCATCACCTTGTTCTCCATGGTCAGCCGTCCGGTGCGCCGGATCGACTCCTCGCCATCGCGGATCGATTCCAGCACGAAGGCGCGGACCGAACGCAGCTTCGCCTCGTTCACCGCCACAAGGTGATGCATCACCGGACTGTCGCGCAACGTCCGCGCCGTATGCGACGGTTTCTTGTCCTGAGCCAACGCCCGCAGCGCGTCCAGCATGCCGCGCGCGATCCCCATCGATACGCCCGCGAAACCGCAGGAATAGGCATTGGTACTGGTGAACTGGTAAAACGGTTCGTCGATCCGCCGCTCTGAATCCAGGTCGCGCCGTACCGACAGGGCGTCCGGCACGAACAAATCCTTCACCGTATAGGTATCGCTGCCGGTGCCCCGCAGGCCCACCACATCCCAAGTGGAGATCCATTCGATCTGATCCTGGCGGAACAGCATGGTACGCTCCAGCAACGAGCCGTTGTCATTCTTCAACAGCGAACCATCGGGAAGTTCGACATGGCAGTGCCCGCCCATCCAGCTCGCGTGGTGTCCGCCGCTGCCGAACGCCCATTTGCCAGAGACGAGGAAGCCGCCTGGCACCATTTTGGCGCGGCCCTCGATCTGGAACCCCCAGGCCAGCACGCCCAGAGGGTCGTCGCCCCAGATCTGGCGCGCGACTCTGGGCTCGACATAGGCGGCAGCGAGGGAGCAACCGCTGGCCTGGCCGACGCACCACGCGGTGGAGGCATCGGCGGCGGCCATCGCTTCCATGAACCGGACAAATTCCGCCAGCCCGAGCCCATATCCGTTCAGCCGCGCGGGCAGCAGCGTCCGATACAGGCCGCGCGCGTGCAGGGCTTCCACCACCGTATCGGTCAATTTCCCGAGCTTTTCGATCCGCGGCGCTTCGGCCCGCAGGATCGGCGCGATCTCTGCGACCAGCGCCAAGGGGTCGGCGGTCAGGTCGAGGGCGGCGTGTTCGCGTGCAATGTCCAGGGTCGCGCTCATGTCGGTGTCTCCCGCGGTCGTTCGGCCAACGCTCCGGCGGGGCGCGGCGCGTGTCAATGGGTTTGGCCGGAGCCTACCGGCAATCGCTTAGATTTGGCCACGTGCCTCACCCCGTCATGGCTCGTAGATTTTGGCCACAGGCCTTACCCCGTCATGGCTCGCCCCTGAGCGGGCCATCGGTCGCGGCACAAACAATGTCCGGGGAAAGAATGGCGGCCGGTTCACGCGAAAACGCCGACGATGGCTCGATCGGGGGGCGAGCCATGACGGGCGGGCGGCCTGATTCAAGCGTTTGCCCTGCCGAGGCCTGCCAGCATTCAGGCCGGCGCGTGACCCGGCGCGGGGATGGGCGAGACTTCTCCGGCGACGGAGCAAGGCGCTTTTCGCGGCCCAATCTCTGGGCCCGGGGAAAATCAGCCAGCGTCCGCCAGCCGCATCCACAAGGGCACCACCGGCGTGATTGTGGCCCCGTCGCCGGACAGAACGTGGCCCATCGCTTCCAACCGCAGCAGCGCCATGCCGCGTTCGCCGCAGGCGGAGCGCATTGTGCCGACGTCGCGCCCATCCAGAAGAATCGGCGTGCCGGGCGCGGGGGCGGCGCCCGCGATCCGCACCGGCACAAGGCGGCGTTTCAGCAATCCGCGGTATTTCGTGCGCGCGGTGAGTTCCTGGCCCATGTAACAGCCCTTGGTCCAGGACACGCCGTGCAACTCGTCGAATCCACCTTCCAAAAGGATGGATTTTTCCGTTTCCATGTCGCGCGATCCGTCCGGCAAACCGAGACTCAGGCGATGGCGGTCCCAGCCGGTTTCATCGGCGTTCGCGGGAAGTTCGGTGGCGGACAGAATCCGCCAGCCGGCGGCGGGTAAACGCGGATCGGGCGCGGCGATTTTTACGCTTTCCGGCGGGGCTGTTTCCAGGCCTTCCGAGGCTGGTATTTCCTCGCCTCCCGGGGTTGTTATCCCAGCGCCTTCGGGGGCTGTTATACCGGCGCCTGCCGGCGGAGTGTCCCACGCCGCGTAAACGCGCAGCCCAGAATCCGCCAGGGCGACGCGCGACCGCAGCCGGTAGCGCGACAGGCGTTGCTGGATCATCGGTAACAGCGCTTGCTCGCAATCCAGCAGCAGGCGGTCGCCGTCGGACAGGATGAAGAAATCGGCCAGCCACTTGCCTTGTGGCGTGAGCAGGGCGGCCCACACCGCCTGACCCGCCTTGGCTTCGGTCACGTCGTTCGATACCAGGCCTTGCAGGAATGCGACCCGATCCTCGCCCGAGACCGCGAGAACAGCTCTTTGAGTTAATGCCGCGATGTTTGCCATGGCGAAAAGGTAAGCCCGTGCGCGCGATCCGCAAGGGCCACCCAAGCAGGGAGCCGGGTATTGTGTAGCAGATACACCTAAGTCGTTGTTTTTTTGATAAAAATCATTTAGATTGCGTTTAATACATAACACCGGTTGATGCACGCCCGCGCGCGGAGTGGGGTCCCCGTCCTTGGAATCGTCCATCGTCTCCGGTGCGGAGAAGGTGGGGTTCAAACCCGCGAACCGACGCCGCTAACGCCGACCACCCGATTATCAGACGGCCACCTTAAGCCACTCAGTCACCCCTCCAGGGATATGCGGCCCGGCATCACTGTCCGGCCGCAGTCGTATAGCCTGTTTCTCGCTTGAGCGCCAGCTTCGGGTACGACTTAACTAAACAGTGCCATTTACGATATCCGTAAACTCCGAAATATCCGGCCGTAAACGCCTTAGTTGACAACCATGATCCGGGCGGATATGGTAACCCCATGATCGACATCATCCAAATATTGAGAAGGGAATTTGAAGAGGCAGAGGCCGTCTCTTTGACGCTTCTGAAAGAAATCGCACGCAGCCAGGATCGACTAAAACTCGCAACAGAGAAGGCGGAACAGATTAAACGTCTGATCGCGACGTATGAGTTCGAGGCGAAGACAGAGTCAGAAGCGGGGCATCAAAAAACGCTTCCCCTTCAGGACTTACCAACCAACTCGGCCCCCAGGCCGCGTGAGCCTGCGCAGGGGTGGGGAATAAGTCAGAAACCTTCGGTACAGATCATAGATGGAAAATCAGAGACGAAAATAGCCAGAATGCTGAAGGAAACCACGGCAATCCTCGCCTTGCGGGGATCTGTCCACCGTAAGCATATTTTGGAGCATCTGATGGAGAAGGGAATTATGGGACACGAAGGCCAGCCGCTAAGTTCGCTCGGGGTATTCCTTTGGAACCATAAAGATAAATTTATGGCTGAAGGTGGGGGACATTACCGACTTTGCCCCCCCCCTGCGGCTGGACGCGCCTACCTTACTACTCCGCCTCTGGCAATTAGATCGGCGGAACAGGAAACCGATAAAGATGAAGGGGCGCTGCGGCCCGACAGCCCGGCGATGACTTCATAGAGACGAAGAAGGCGACCCCGTTGACGCGAGGTCGCCTTCCAGTCGGATGAGGGACAAACCTGCCCCCTCACCGTGATCACAGTGAACGCGGATGCGCCTACTGGGACCCACCGTTCCGTAGAATCGCACTTCTGCCTCGTTGTGGCAAGGCCCACAGCGAAGGAGTACGGCCATAGTGATATGGATCGATCCGTATACTCGGGTGCGCTTTGGCGCGGTCGAGTATGTCACGGGGCATTTTCGGCGCCAGCCGCAATAACCCCCTCAACGCCCGTTTGATCGTCTATGATCGCAATCCCTACGGGCTTTCCTTTCTTGAACACCAATAGGACACCTGCGGCGTCGATTGCGCGCCGCAGGGCTTCCAGATTGTTGGCGATTGGTGCGCGCTTCCCACTCTCAAAATCCCGGATGGTCGAAATCGAGAGGCTGGCCTTCAACGATGTTTTAGGTGTGATTGCTACATAATACCGGGGAGCCGCCGGAATCGCGGCCCGCCGATTCCGCATGGCACCGGGCATGTCGCCAGATCGGCGCGCGATCGCCTGGGCCGAACAGTCCGAAAAGCGGGTATCGCGCTCTCAAACAAAACCGCACCGGCGCATGATCGCTTCAAATCCGCACGATCATGCTCTAAGGACGGGACGCCAGACCGGCAAGCGCGGCTTCGCCTGTGGTTGGAAACATCGGCGCCTGAGCCGGTGTGCGCGAAAACCTCGTTTGTGTCCTGGAGAGTGGCGTCATGTGCGGCATTGCCGGTCTGATCTTGTCGCCCGGTGCCGCGCCGCCGGATCCCGCCACGATTTCCCGCCTGATCGACAGCCTGCATCACCGTGGCCCGGACGGCACTGGCCACGCCGTCGTCGGCCGAGTCGCGCTGGTACATAACCGGCTCGCCATCATCGACCTCGTCACCGGCGATCAACCGTTTTTCGCAGGCGCCGCCGCCCTGGTCGCGAACGGAGAGGTGTATAATTATCGCGAGCTGCGCGCCGCGATGCCGGGCGTCGCCTTTTCGACCAACAGCGATTGCGAGCCGCCGCTGCATTGTTTCCTGCGCGACGGTCCCGATTACGCCGAACAATTGCGGGGCATGTACGCCATCGCGATCCACGAACGCCATCGGCACAGCGTGACCCTTACCCGCGATCCTTTCGGCATCAAGCCATTGTATATCGCGCAAATCGAGGGCGGGCTGGCCTTCGCGTCGGAGGCGCAGGCGCTGCTGGAAGCGGGCCTGGTGAAACGCGCGATCCGGCCCGCGGCGCGGGAGGAATTGTTGCAACTGCAATTCACCACCGGCGCCGACACCATCTTCGAGGGCATCCAGCGCGTTCTCCCCGGCGAAACCATCACCTGCGCGGACGGTCATATCCTGGATCGGCGGCGAATTTCCTGGATTCCCGAGGGCGGGCCGGAGACCATCGACGAGGACACGGCGCTGGCGCGGCTCGACCGGGCGCTGGAGGAAAGCGTCGATCTGCATCAGCGCAGCGACGTGCCCTTCGGGATGTTTCTGTCCGGCGGGATCGACAGCGCCACGCTGATCACGTTGATGTCGCGATTGAACAAGGAACCCGTCCGCGCCTTCACTGCGGGCTTCGATACGCCCGGCGCGGCCGACGAACGCCAGCACGCCGCCGCCGTCGCCAAGGCCGTCGGCGCCTATCATGAGTCGATCGAGGTGACGGAGGCGATGTTCTGGGACCATTTGCCGGAAATCGTCGGCTGCATGGACGATCCCGCCGCGGATTACGCGATCGTCCCGACCTGGTTCCTCGCGCGGCGCGCCCGTCAGGACGTGAAGGTCGTGCTGACCGGCGAGGGCGGGGACGAGATTTTCGGCGGCTACGACCGTTACCGCAAAGCCATTCGTCCGTGGTGGCGTGGCGGGCGGGCCATGTGGGCGCGCGGCAGTTTCGACAAAGTGCCGGTTTTGCGCGTCCAGCCGGCCACCTGGCGCGATGGCATGGCGGCGGCGGAGGCGCGGGCGCAGGAAGGCGGCGGCACCCGTCTGGCCGCCGCGCAGGCGACCGACATGGCGGATTGGCTGCCGCACGATCTGCTGCTGAAAGCCGACCGCTGTCTGATGGCGCACGCGGTGGAAGGGCGGACTCCCTTCCTGGACAAGGGGGTCGCCGCCGCCGGCTTCCGCCTGCCCGACAATCTGAAATTGCGCGATGGCATGGGCAAATGGATTTTGCGCAAATGGCTGGAAAAGAACCTGCCGATGGCGCGCCCCTTCGCGCCCAAGCAAGGTTTTACCGTCCCGGTCGGCGAATGGATCAAGGGCCGTGGCGCCGAACTCGGCCGTCTGGTGGCCCGCCAGCCCGGTGTCGCCGAAATTGCGCATCCCGGCCGCGTGGAAGCCCTGTTCCGCGGCATCCGCCGCTGGCGGCATGGTTTCGCCTGCTGGAAGCTGTTGTTTTACGCGTTATGGCACCGGCGCCACATCATGGGACTGCGTCCCGCCGGCGGTGTGTTCGAAACCCTCGCGGCGCCGGGGTAGGCCCGGCCGCGTCTCGAGCTGGCTGGGGCGCTTTGCGAGCCGGGCGCGCTGTTTCGCGAGAAAGTCGCGGGACGGCGGTTCAATCCCCCTCGAGAATGCTTTAAGATCGCTCTGGATCGAGGATATGGCTCGCGCCGGCACGCGTTTCCCCAACCTCGCCACGTTTCCCTCACGGAGTGTAGCCGTGCTTCCCAGTACCATATCGCGCGGCGGGTTCGCTGGCCGGTGGCCCGATCGTGGCTGAGGCCGATATCGCCAGCCTCCAGACTGTGGCTTCTCCCCCCTTGGCTTCTCCCCCCTTGGCGTCCCCTCCCTTGGCGTCCCAGTCGAGCGGCGGACCGGCCGCCAAGACGCCGCGTCACATTCTCGCGCGGCGCTTTTTGGGCCGGCGGTGGCGGTGGCTGGAACGCGAATTCCCCGCTTTGACCAACGGAATTCTGGTCCTTCGCGAAGCAGCGACCACGCTGGCCGATAATCGGCACGCCGCGTCGAAGCTCGCCATGTTGCGCCGCGTGCCGCCTTTGGCCGATTTGCCGCGCTCGGTCACGATGCTGGTGCCGGACACCCGCATCGATCGCCGCGTGTTGTTGCAGGGCCGAACCTTGGCGGCGGCGGGCGTGCGCGTGACCGTCATCGCGGCGCCCTACCCTGGGCCGGACGATCTCGACCGCGCGGCGTTCCCGGAACTGGAAATCGTTCGCGTCGATACCGGAATCATGAGACCCCCCGGACGGCGCGCGCGGCCCGGGAAGCTGGCCCACCGGGACTGGAAGAAACTGTATTTTTATCACGGCGGCTTTTTGTCGGCGGCGATCCGTCACCCCGCCGACATTTACGTCGCGCACGATCTGCCGGTCCTTCCAGCGGTCCTGTTCGCCGCGAGCCGCCACAACGCCGGCGTGTTCTACGACGCGCACGAATTATATCCCGAGCAGGTGACGTTCTCGCCGGAAGAAAAAGCCGGTTACGACGGGCTGGAACGCGAGGCCACAAAGTTCGTGGACCGGATGACCACCGTCAACCACTCCATCGCTGCGGAAATGGCCCAGAGGTACGGGATCGCGACACCCGGGGTGATTTTGAACGCGCCCGATACGGATGGGCGGGCGGTGCCGGTGCCGCGGTGCGATCTGCTGCGGACCGCGCTGAACATTCCGGCGTCCACGCGAATCCTCCTGTTTCAGGGCGGGTTGTCGCCGCATCGCAACCTGGAAACCCTGGTCGCGGCAATGGCGCTTGTGACCACGCCGGACCTGATTCTGGTGCTGATGGGGCCGGGCGATATGGGCGGGGGCACGGAACGTCAGGGGCTGCTGGCTCAGATCGCGGAATCCCGTGGCATTCTGGGCACTAAAGTGTTGCTGCATCCCGCCGTGACGCAGGAACGGTTGCTGGATTACACGGCGTCCGCCGACGCGGGGATCATTCCGTACCCGGCGGTGGATCTGAACACGACGTTTTGCACACCCAACAAGCTGTTCGAATATTTTTGTGCGGGCCTGCCGATCCTGGCCAACGACCTGCCGGAACTGCGCCGCTATGTGCTTGGCATGGGCGCGGGGATGGTGCATGCGATGGACAGCGAGATGGCCATCGCCGCCGCGATCGATGAGTTCTTCCGGCAGGACCTCGCGGTCTTCCGGGCCTCGGTCGCCGCGAACGCGGAAAAAATGGTTTGGCGCTCGCAGACCGGGGTGCTGCTGGACCTTTACCGCGATTACTGGAAAGGCCGCGTCTGACCGGCCGGCCGGAACCGCGTTTATCTGGGAATTGAGACATGTGCGGGATCAGCGGGCTGGCCTGGAAAGACCTGGCGCGACCGGCGGGCCGGGCCGAAGTCGCGGCGATGAATCGCGCTCAGTACCATCGCGGCCCCGATGGCGGCGGCATTTTCGCCGAGGGACCGGTCGCGCTTGGACACCGCCGGCTGTCCATCATCGACCTGTCGCACGAAGCCGATCAACCGATGATCGGCGACGATGGCCGCTATGCGATGGTATTTAACGGCGAGATTTATAATTTCACCGAACTGCGCGCCGAACTCGAAGCGCTGGGGGCGCGCGTCCGGTCGAATGGCGATTCCGCAGTTTTGCTGAAGGCGTACGAGGTTTGGGGCGAAGCGTGCGTCGCGCGCCTGAACGGCATGTGGGCACTGGCGATTCTGGACCGGCGGGAACGGCGGATTTTCCTGTCGCGGGACCGATTCGGCATTAAGCCGCTGTATTTCGCCGATCGTCCGGGATGGTTCGGCTTCGCGTCGGAAATGAAAGCGCTGCTGGCGCCGTTCCCGGAACTGCGCCAGCCGAACCATGCGTTCCTCCAGCATTTCCTGCCGACCGGTGCGCTCGACGACGGGCCGGAGACAGCGTTCGAGGGCGTCGCGCAGATCATGCCCGCCCATAACGCGGTATACGACCTTGCCACCGGCGGGCTCCGGACCTGGCGGTACTGGGACGTCGATCCCGACGCCTGCCGTGCCCGGTGGGCGGGTCAGGACCCGGTGGAATCGCTGCGCGGACTGCTCGATTCGGCGATGGGACTGCATATGCGCAGCGACGTGCCGGTTGGCACCTGCCTGTCCGGCGGGCTCGATTCCAGCACCATCGTCTGCTGGATGACCGGGCTGCGCGACACGCCGGTCCATACCTATTCCGGGATTTACAAAGACAAGGACTGCGACGAGGAGGAATTCGTCACGGCCGTCCGCCATCGCACCGGCTGCCACGGCGCGGATATTCGCCGCGAGCCAGACGGCGATTTGCTCGACGACATGGCGTCCATCACCTGGCACCAGGACATGCCGACCGCTGGGCCAAGCCTGTACACGCAGTTCAATGTCATGGAGCGTGCTTCGCACGACGTGAAGGTCATTCTGGACGGGCAGGGCGGCGACGAGCTATTCGCGGGATACCTCCCCTATTACCGGCTACGCCTCGCCGATTTATTGAGCCAGAAGTCGGCTGGCGGCGCGATGGATGCGGTCGCGCTCGCGGCATCCATGGCCCGTCATTGGGGCGGGCGTTGGCTGAAAATACCCAAGGGGCGGATCGTGCCGCCGCGTTTGGCCGCAGCCATGGGATTGGGCCACGCCGAGCCGGCGTTTTTTCACCCCTCGTTGCGCGTGCGAGCCGGCGCGGGGATTTCGCACGCGCCGCTTCCTCGCAAATATCCGGACCGGCTGTCGCAGGCGCTTTATCGAGATACGGTGGAACAATCGATTCCGGCGCTTCTACACTATGAAGATCGCAACTCGATGGCGTTTTCGATCGAGGCGCGGGTGCCGTTTCTGGATTACCGGATTGTCGAATTCGCCATGGGCCTGGCACCGGAATTCAAGATCCGCGACAGTTGGACCAAATGGGTGCTGCGCAAGGCTGCCGAACCGAAATTGCCGCCAGAGGTCACGTGGCGGCGGAGCAAGCTTGGCTATCCGACCCCCGCCGCGCGGTGGTTGCGCCAGCCGCGGGATCGCGACGCGGTTGCGGATTTGCTGTTCTCCGGATCGTTCCTGCAGCGCGAAATCGCGACCCGGGAGGCGCTGGAGCATTACTGGACGCGCCACCAAAGCGGCGAGGCCGATCACAGTTGGTTGATCCACCGTTACGCCACCACCGAGCTGTGGTACCGCCAGTTCATCGACCGGTTCGCGCCGCATCCCGCCCGCGAGCCGCCGCCAGAGATACCGGAATGCGGCCCCGAAGCGACGGTCCACGGAAACACGGGCCACGGACGCACGGCGCAGGGGGAGAGAATGCCGTCGTGACCGGTGGGGCAACCAGCGGAGGCCGCCGCCCAAAGGTGGCGATGTTCGCGTACGAAACGATGCTGGATCGCCGCATTTTGCAGGAGGCGGAGAGCCTCGCCGCGATCGGGCACGATGTGGAAATCGTCACGCCGGGCGGGCGGGTCCGAGTGGTGGCCGGGGCGGGCACTGCTTCGGCGCCTGCTGGGTACGTGCTGCCTGGAAACATCCTTTCTGGGAGCGCGCAAACCGAAGGAGCGGCGCCGGACGACGACACGCCGCCGCCCGGTTCTGCCGCCCATCGGGTCATGCATGCGGCGGCGCGGATGGCCGGTAGGCTGGGGTTCGACCTCACGGCGGTGAAAGCGGTGGCGCGGCGTATCGCCGGTCCGGTTCAATATTACTATTTACCGATGTTCAAGGACGCGATCCGGGAGGTCCAGGCGGATATTTATGTCGGTCACGATCTGCCGATGCTGCCGGTCGCGCTCGCCGCCGCGGCGCGCCATGGCGGCCGCGCGGTTTACGATTCGCATGAATTATGGCCGGAACAGGAAATGCCCGAGGCGGACCGGACGTATTGGTCGCGGGTGGAACGCGCGGCGATCGGGCGCGCGGCCGCGGTCTTCACGGTCAATCTT
Source organism: Acetobacteraceae bacterium (assembly GCA_043782125.1). Taxonomy (GTDB): domain Bacteria; phylum Pseudomonadota; class Alphaproteobacteria; order Acetobacterales; family Acetobacteraceae; genus Rhodopila. Next base: position 24,294 of record JAYWAX010000374.1, read on the forward strand.
TCGATCGCGGAGGAAATGGCAAAACGGTATGGGGTCGTCCAACCGCATGTGCTGCGGAACTGCGATTTTCACCGCCCTCCGGCGACGCGCGGCGGGCTTCAGGCGCGCCTCGGCTTGGCCGCCAATGCCCGTGTGGCGATGTTTCAAGGGCGTCTCGAACCAGCATCCAACCTTCATATTGTTATCGAAGCGTGGCGGCATCTGAGCGATTTACCGTTGCATCTGGTTCTGGTTGGCAACGGATCGTTATCAGGCGATTTGCGTGCGTTGGCGGCGAAGGCCGGCCTGTCGGAACGTGTGCATTTTCATCCGCACGTGGCCAGGGCGGAATTACCGGACCTGACGAGCGGCGCGGCGATGGGGCTGATTCCGTATCGACCGACCTGTCTGAACACGTATTACTGCACGCCGAACAAGTTGTTCGAATATCTCGCCTCCGAAGTGCCGGTGGTGGCGACCGATCTGCCGGAGTTGCGCCGGTTGATCGTGGGGTCCGATGTCGGCGCGGTGGGGGATACCGCGACGCCGGAGGGGCTGGCGGACCTGGTGCGCGGTTTTCATACGCGCTTGTCCGCCGATCCCGCCCTTCCCGCGCGCGTCGCGTCGGTGGCGGCCGCGTTGGATTGGCATAACGAGGCGCGGGATTTCGTATCGGCGATGGATCGGTTGGCGCGGGAGACGGCGGGCTGAGTTTTGCCGGTTTTTCGCCGTTCGGTGTGTCGATGGCCCCGGCCCAGAGGGACACGCGCCCAGATGGACACGCCCAGATGGACACGCCCAGATGGATACGCGCCGGGGTCCCCTCAGGTTCCCGGGCAACGGCGCGAGGACCGCAGGCGCGGCCGGAATTTTTTCCACAACCCAGGCGCCGCCCAGGGTATCGTTCCCCCCGGTCCGCGCGAGTCAGCCATGATTGAATCGACATCCCCGGGCGCCGCCGCGTCCGGGCCACGCATCGCCGTGCATGTTTTTCCAACCTTCGCCGTCGGTGGCGCGCAGGTGCGCTTCGCCGCGCTGGCCAACCACTTCGGGCGCGCGTTCCGGCACATCGTCGTCGCCCTGGACGGGAATACGGATTGCCGGGAGCGGCTGGATCCGGATCTGGACGTGTCGTTTCCCAGCGTCGAGGCGCCGAAGAACCAGATGCTGGCAAACGCCTGGCGGTTTCGCGGGCTGCTGCGCGCGTGGCGGCCGGACGTGTTGTCAACCTATAACTGGGGCGCGATCGAGTTCGCGATCGGCAATTTGCCGTCCATGGTGCGCCATCTGCACATCGTCGATGGGTTCGGCCCGGAGGAACGGGACACGCAATTGCAACGCCGGGTGCTGATCCGGCGGCTGGTGTTGCGGCGGGGGATCGTGGCGGTGCCGTCGCGCACTCTGGAGCGGATCGCCAACAATATCTGGAAATTGCCGCCGGGGATCGTGCGTTACGTGCCGAATGGGGTCGATCTGGCCCGATTCGCGCCGCGGCCGATCCGCCCGGAGACCGGCGCGCCCCTCACCATCGGCACCGTCGCGGCCTTGCGTGCCGAAAAAAACCTTGGCCGCCTGCTGCGCGCCTTCGCGGTTCTGGTCCGGGAACGGCCTGCGCGGCTGGCGATCGTGGGCGATGGCAGCGAGCGTCCGGGATTGGAAGCGCTGGCGGCGGAACTGGGCGTGGCGGATCGGGTGGATTTTCTGGGTCATCGCGATGACACCCCGGCGCTTTACGCGGGTTTCGACGTGTTCGCGCTGACCTCGGACACCGAACAAATGCCGCTCTCGGTGATCGAGGCGATGGCAAGCGGCTTGCCGGTGATTGCGACCGATGTCGGCGATGTCCGGGCGATGGTGGCGGCGCGAAACGCCGATTGGCTGACGGCGAAAGAAGATGCCGCAGTGGCGGCGATGCTGCGCCGTGTGCTGGACGATCCGGCGGCGCGCGCCCTGGCCGGGGCGGAGAACCGGAAAAAGGCGGAACGGGAATTCGATCAGAATGAGATGTTCGCGGCGTGGCGTATGTTGTTCGATGGGAACGTATAACCGGCACGCGATTGTCCCGGCCTTAGCCGCGCGGCCTCCGGGGCGGGGAACCAACGGCATTTTGCTCTGTATACGTCATGAATTCGCCCGGTATTCCGGGACGCCAAGGGGGACTTGCAACGCGCCACGAACCTGTCACGTTTTCGTCCAAGGGAAATCAAGGAGATGCGACCATGGAATTCGGTATGTTCCACGAATTTCAGAGACGGCCCGGACAATCGGAGGCCGACGCTTTCACCGAGTCGTTCGAATTGGTGGACGATGCCGAAAGAACCGGCCTCGATGTGATGTGGCTGGCTGAGTTGCATTCCGCGCCAGAGCGCTCGGTTCTGGCGGCGCCGTTGACCATCGCGGCGGCGATCGCGACACGGACGAAGCGCATGAAAGTGGGGATCGCGGTGCAGGTACTGCCGCTGTGCCATCCGCTGCGGATCGCCGAGGAAGCCGCGACCGTCGATCATATCAGCCACGGCCGCCTGATCATGGGCATCGGGCGCAGCGGGTTTCCGCGCACTTACGAGGCATACGGGATCTCGTACGCCGAGAGCCGTGAGCGGTTCGCGGAAGTGACGGAGATCGTGAAGCGCGCCTGGACTCAGGAAACGTTTACGTTTCACGGCCAGTTCTACAACTTCGACAACGTCTGCTGCGTGCCGAAGCCCTTCGCCTCGCCGTATCCGGAATTACGGGTCGCGGTGAACAGCCCCGACACGTTCCAGGAACAGGGCGAGGCGGGCAATCCGATCTTTGTCGCCACCCGTCTGGGCGACCTGAACGAACTGGTTCCGAATCTGAAGGTCTACCGCGCCGCCTGGCAGGCTGCGGGGCACCCTGGCAACGGCAAGGTCTATCTGCGCGTGCCGGTTTACATCGCGGCGACCGAGAAAGCGGCGCGGGAAGAACCGATGGAAAGCGTGATGTTCTTCTATCGTTACCTGGGCGCGCGGATCGAGGCCTCAGCCGCGATGGTGGGCGCGCGCGCGATCGAGAACCGGGCGGAGCGTGGCGCGCGGTTGCAGAGCATCGATTACGAGGAAGTGCTGCGCAGCAAGATCGTCGCGGGCACCCCGGCGCAAGTGATTGACCGGCTTGGCCAGTTAAAGGAAGAACTGGGATTGAGCGGCATTCTGGCCGAGTTGAATTGCGGGATGCGGATTCCGCATGGGCAGGTCGTGAACTCGTTGAACATGATGTGCGAGGACGTGCGGCCGCGGTTCAAAGACTGACGATCTGGGCTGCGGACGTTCCCATCCTCGTCGAGCGACGACACGGGACCGCCCGGGCCAAAGCGAACCGGACGCCGGGCTGGGGAGGCCACCCGTCAGGCGGCCTTCCGCTTGCGCAAATGCGCGGCGATCGCGGCCAGCGCAGCGGGGGTCATCCCCTGAATACGTGCCGCCGCGCCAAAGGATTCCGGGCGGACGGCGGTCAACTTATCGCGTAGCTCTGCCGATAATCCGCCGACCCGGTCGAAGGCGACGCCGGACAGCGACACCGCCTCTTCCCGCGCGAACCCGCGGATTTCCACCTGCTGACGGTGCAGATATCCGCCATACAGCGCCTCTGCCCGCATTTGCGCCACCGCGCGCGGTTGGGCGGCCAGCAAAAACGGAAAGGCGCCGGTCAGATCGGACCATGGGACGCCGTCGTAGCCGGACAGTTCGACAACATCCCGCCAGCGGCCGTCGTCGCGCACGATCACGCCTCGTTTCGCCAGCGCCGCAGGGGTCCCGCCAGCTTCCCGCGCCTGACCCATCAGGGCGTCCACCGCCGCCCGATGCGCCCGGAACACGGCTGCCCGCGCCGATCCGACGCAGCCCCATTCGATGCCTTTTCCGGTCAACCTGATATCGGCGTTGTCGGCGCGCAACGACAGCCGGAACTCGGCGCGCGAGGTGAACATGCGGTAGGGCTCGCTGACGCCATGCAGGGTCAGATCGTCGGCAAGCACGCCGAGATAGGCTTCGGAGCGGGCCAGCCGGACCTCTTCCCCGCCGCTCGCCATCCGCGCCGCGTTGATTCCCGCCAACAGCCCCTGCGCGGCGGCTTCCTCGTATCCGGTGGTGCCGTTGATCTGGCCCGCCAGGAACAGACCGGGCAAGGCACGCAAGCCCAGGCCGGGGGAGAGGGCGACGGGATCGACGTAGTCGTATTCGACGGCATACCCCGGCCGGACCATCCGCGCGTGTTCCAGGCCCGGAATGGTCTGCAACAGCGCCTGCTGCACGGTTTCCGGCAGCGAGGTGGAGATGCCGTTCGGGTAAACCGTGGGATCGTCCAATCCCTCTGGTTCCAGAAAAATATTATGCCGGTCGCGCTCGGCGAAGCGTTTGACCTTGTCTTCAATCGACGGACAGTAACGCGGTCCAACGCCGCTGATATTGCCCGCGTGAATGGCGGACCGGTGCAGGTTCTCGCGGATGATCGCGTGCGTCGCGGGCGTGGTGGACGTGACCCGGCAGGCCAGTTGCGGCGAGGGGATGCGGGTCGTCATGGTCGAAAACGGTTCCGGCGATGCATCGCCCGGATCGGCGGGCAGGCCCAACCAGTCGATGGTGCGGCGGTCGAGCCGGGGCGGGGTGCCGGTTTTCAGGCGGCCCATCGGCAGGTTCAACCGCTCCAGCGTCAGCGCGAGACCGATCGCCGGGCCTTCGCCGACCCGTCCGGCGGGAGTCTGCCGGTCGCCAATGTGAATAACCCCACGCAGGAATGTGCCCGTCGTCAGCACTGCCGCGCCACAGGCGATCCGGGTGCCATCGGCGCAGATCACCGCCGCCAGCCGCCCGTCCGGGCCGAGTTCCAGGTCTTCCGCCGCCCCCGCGCGCAACGTCAGTCCCGGCGTCGCATCCAGCGCCGCCCGCATCGCCCGTCGATACAATGACCGGTCCGCCTGCGCGCGCGGCCCCCGCACCGCAGGTCCCTTGCTACGATTCAACAGCTTAAAATGAATCCCGGCCGCGTCCGCGACCCGGCCCATCAGCCCGTCGAGCGCATCCACTTCCCGCACCAGATGCCCTTTGCCGATTCCGCCGATTGACGGATTGCAGGACATCTCTCCCAGCGTTTCCAGCTTGTGGGTCAGCAGCAGCGTGCGCGCGCCCATGCGTGCGGCGGCCGCGGCGGCCTCGCATCCGGCATGGCCGCCACCGACCACGACGACATCGAAGGAATTTTGGCGCGTGAGCATTGGCGCGTTCATGTGAGGTTGGGCCGGGGGAAGTCAACTGGCATTCGGCCGGGGCGCGGGGCAATCGCTTGCATGTGGCCGGGTGCCTCTTCCCGTTATGGCACGGCTCGACCCTGATCGATTCGCACATTTCATGTCGTATTCGATCCGAGTATGTGCCGCTCGTGGATTGCGTTGAACCGTTCCATCCCACTGTGGAACGTGATTGGGCCTGGCGGATGTCCGTGGCAGTTCCATCCTCCCAGCCGGGCAATGACCCAGCGGGCCTTGGACCAGCCGACGATTTGCCATGCCGCGGCGGTGTGAAGGGTCGTGCCTTCCTTTTCGCCGATCAGGCGGCGATCGCTCATGACCCGGTTCAGGAGATGACAGTTCGCGCCTGGGACGCGCGACCAGAGGGGAAAGATATTGCCCTCGCGGTCCGACACGAAGGTTATCGTCCCGGCCTGGGCCAGCACCGGCTTTGCCGCCTTGGCGGTTTCGACCCACCTGCGCGACTCCCGCTCCGTCAGCGGACGCCTGGCAGCGATATTTTCACCGGTGTTGTCCGGCCGGGCCGAGCCGCGCCATGACGGGCAGCGGCACAGCGGCGCCGTTCAAGCGACGGCCCAGGCGGCGGTTCACCCGCCTCTTGTCAAACCGCCCGCGGCACGGCGATATCGTGGACGCGATAACCGAAAGGGAAGACCGCCAATGATTCCGCGCCTCCTGACCCTCGTCCTGTTCGCCGCCCTGGCCGGCGCGGGCTTCGCCGGACCTTGCGTCGCCGAGACCTTCTCGATCGGGCCGGGAAAGGGGTTCGCCAAAATCACCATTCCCGATACCTGGAAGCCCAAGGAAATCGATCGCGGTCTCGAAGCCCGCTCCCCGGACGAGGAAGTTTACATTTGGGCTGAGGCTTTCACCGATGAAACGATCCAGACGGTGATGACCGAGCACGAGGCCTATTTCACCAAACAGGGCGTGCAGGTTACTGGCCAGGCGAAAATCGTCGAACTCACGCGTAATGGGTTGAAAATGAAGGCGCTGGATGTCCCGGCGACCTGGAAAGGTATAAAAACCGTTTTACAATACGTGATGATCGAGGCTGGGCTTCCCTCCGGCCAGAAATTGTTGCTGACGGAATGGGCGTCGCCGGAAGGCGATAAGACGTACGACCCCGTTACCACCGCCATTCTGAACAGCGTGGTTTTCGGGAAATAGCGTGGCTCGGCGCAACGGACAATCTCCCCACGCCGCGCTGAGGAAGCCCGGCCGGCGGACACCGGCCGATCCAACGTGAACGGGCAGGTTTCAGTTCGCGCGGTGCCTCGCACCGGACAAAAGGGAGACATTCATGCGGCGCGCCATCATGGTCGTTCTGGACGGACTCCGCCGCGACTTCCTGACCGAGGCCACGACACCGCGCCTCGCCGCCTTCATGCGCCAGTCCACATATTTTCCGGCGTTCCGCAGCGCCTTTCCCTCGGCCACGCGGATCGTGTCGGCGACCTTCGCCACGGGCTGCTTTCCCGCGCGGCACACGCTGCAAGGCAACGCCGTCGCACTGCTGGAAAACGGCGTGCTGGTCCCGCACGATGTCGGGCGCCCAGACTTCCTGGCCCATAAACGCGCGGTCACCGGGTGTGCTCTGGCCGTCCCGACGCTGGCCGAACGCCTCGCGCCCCATGGCGGGGCCGTCGTGTTCAACAACGTCTCCCCCGGCGCCGCCCGCGCCCACGATCCCGACGGGTTCGGCCACGTCTATCACCGCGCCTTCTCCTCCGCCCCCGGCCTGATCCCGGCCGGGAACCCGTTGCGAGTCACCCTCGACGCCGCGGGCGATCGCGCCATGACCGAAATTTTCATCGCCGAAGCCGTCCACGGACGGCGGCCCGCCTTCGGCCTGCTGTGGTGCGGCGAACCCGACCACATCCAGCACAACGTGCCCCTGGGTTCGCCCGAGCATCTGGCCGTTCTGCGCGAAGCCGACCGCCACGCGGGCATGGCGATGGACGCCGTGGCCAAGGAGCGCGACCGGGGGGACGATGTCTTGCTGATCGTTGCCTCCGATCACGGGCACGAAACGGTCAGCGGCGTGGTGGACGTGGAGGCAGATCTGATCGACGCTGGCCTGAAGCATTCATCCGAGTCAACCGACGTCGTGGCGATGGCGAACGGCACCGCGACCTTGGTCTATTTGCACCCGGACGCGGAAGCCCGCCGCACCGCGCTGGAGGCCCATCTCCGCGCCGCGCCATGGGCGGGCGCTGTCTTCGCGCGCGAGGAACTGGGCCTGATCGGCCACGCCGCGCATCACGGACTGGCGTTCGCCGTATCAATGAAATCCGACGATGGTTTGAACGATTTCGGCGTGCCCGGCCGGTCGCTGGTGGCGAAACCGCGCTGGGACAAGCCCGATCGTCTGGGCTGTGGACAACACGGCGGCCTGGGTGTCTGGGAACAATCGCCAGTGCTGCTCGTCGATGGGCCGGGGTTCGCGGCTGGCGAGCGGCAGGCGCGGGAGGTCCGGATCGTCGATCTGGCGCCCACGATCCTCCGCCATCTTGGGGCCGCGGCCAAAGGGATGGACGGGCAGGCTTTGGGGTAGGCGACTGCGGGTTGAGCGGGCGCGGTGGCGTTTAAGTGGCAGCCATCGCCCCCGCGTCACATCAGGGACCGCTCATCGCATAAAACCCGCAACGTAACCTTCCCGTGGCCGGGACGCGCCCGGCCACGGTGCCACGGGAATCTTTCGATCGGCGGCTATTATTGCCGCTTCACGTCCGCATACGGGTATTGGATATCGCCTGTTTTCAATTCCGGCGGCCAAAGAATGACTTCGGTCTTCGGGTCGCGGAACTGTTCCATGTCGTTCGGCTTCACGTTCTGGAACTGCACCGCCAGAACCCGCGGCTCGATCCATTCGCCATTCGACCCGAACTTGATGTCGCCGACGATCGTCTTGAACGTACCAGTGCGCAGTGCCTCGGCGTATTTGGTGTCGTCCAGGCTTTTCGCCGTTTCGATCGCCTGTTGCAGCACTTCCATATAGGCATAGGCGAACGGCGGCAGATAATAGCCAAGCGCATCGACGCCCATCGCGCCCGCCTCGGCCTGATACTTCTTCAGGAACGCCAGACCCGCAGGGGTCGCGAGCTTGGACCAGGGCAGCCAGAAGTCGTAATCGACGATTCCGTTCAACAGCGGCCCGAGCTGCACCTTGATCGCGGTGCTTTGCAAGCCAACCATGCCGCCGCCGAAGACCTTCGTCTTCAACCCGATCTCGCTGGCCGCGCGGATCATGCCAACGGTATCCGGCGGATAGGAACAGACAAGCACGATGT
>JAYWAX010000375.1:0-4733 GCA_043782125.1 Acetobacteraceae bacterium
GGCGGATGTCAGCCTGGCCCGGGATACGAAGGGGGTGCCGTTGACGCGGACGGGGCCGGATGGGGGGCTGACGGAGGTTTATGTTTTCGCGAATCCGCGCCGGCCGGAATGGCCGGAGGTGGAGTTCATTGTTGGGAATCCGCCGTTCATTGGGGGGAAGGACATCCGCGCGCGACTCGGGGACGAGAAGACTCAGGCGTTATGGGCGGCGCATGCGAAGATGAACGATTCCGCGGATTTCGTGATGTATTGGTGGGACCATGCGGCCGAATTGCTGACGCGGAACAACACGCCGCTGCGCCGGTTCGGGCTGGTGACGACGAATTCGATCAGCCAGGTGTTTCAGCGCCGGGTCATGGAACGGCATCTGACCGCGAAGGCGCCGATTTCGCTGGTCATGGCGGTGCCGGATCATCCCTGGACGAAATCCGGGCTTGAAACGGCGGCGGTGCGGATCGCGATGACCGTTGCGGAGGCCGGCGCGCGGGAGGGGGTGCTGCGGGAAGTTACGCGGGAAGAGGGGTTGGATACCGACGCGCCGCTGATTGAATTGCGCGAGGAATTTGGACCGATTAACTCCGACCTGACTGTAGGAATTGACGTAACTCTGACAAAATCACTGTCGTCGAACGATGGGCTGTCCTGTCCAGGGGTAAAACTTCATGGCGCTGGCTTCATCGTCACACTCGATAAAGCGAAACACCTCGGTCTCGGCCAAAGAGCGGGTTTGGAGAAGCATGTCCGCGACTACCGTAACGGGCGCGACCTTACCGCGCGTTCTCGCGGAGTATTGGTCATCGATCTATTCGGCTTGGATGCCAACGATGTCCGTGAACGATATCCAGAGGTTTATCAGCACCTGGTCCTTGAAGTGAAACAAAAGACCACCCTGGCACCTGACGGTACGGTTCAATACGCTGGAAGAGATTGGAACAAGCGGGGATACCGGCGTGAAAATTGGTGGTTGTTTGGCGAGAATAACCCCGAATTACGCAAAGCTCTTTCGGCACTGAAGCGTTACATCGTGACCGTTGAAACAACCAAACACCGCGTCTTCCAGTTCCTCGACGCATCGATACTGCCAGACAACATGCTCATCGCGATCGCATCCGATGACGGGTTTACCCTCGGAGTACTATCCGCGCGAATTCATGGGTTGTGGGCCGTACGGGCCGGTGGCTGGCTCGGTATGGGGAATGACCCGCGCTATTCGAAGTCTCGCTGTTTCGACACCTTTCCATTCCCTCTCAGGAACGATATTTCAGACAAAAAAATTAGCGCCATCGCCGAAGACCTCGACGCCCACCGCAAGCGCGTCCTGGCGGAGCATCCGCACCTGACCCTCACCGGCCTTTACAACGTCCTGGAAAAGCTCCGCGCGGGCATCGCGCCCGATGCCCTGCCTGCGCCAGATCGCCGGATTTTCGACGACGGCCTGGTGCTGATCCTGAAGGAATATCACGACAATTTGGACAATACCGTCGCCGCCACCTATGGCTGGCCCGCCGATCTTCCGGACACCGAAATCCTCGCCCGCCTGGTCGCATTAAACGCGGAACGGGCGCGCGAGGAATCCGAAGGTCTCATCCGCTGGCTCCGCCCAGAGTATCAAATCCCCCGCTTCGGCTCCGCGAAGGACAAGCTGGCGCTGACCGGCGGCGCGATGCGCGAAGCCCGGGAAGCCGGGACGAAAGGGAAGAAACCGCTGTTTCCGGCTGACAATGTGGAACAGACGGCCGCCGTCATGGCCGCGCTCGCCGCCCTGTCCGCGCCTTTGGGGGCGGAGGCGATGGCGGCCCGCTTCCGCCAGGGCCGCCGCGTCCTGGTGCAGGTCTCCGCCGTGCTGGCGGCGCTGGCGCGGATGGGATTCGTGGCCAGCCCCGATGGCGGGCGAACCTACGCGTTGCGCCGCACCGCATAGGAGCAGCCGCGACGCGGTCGCACTGATCGCGTAAACTGTTGATTCACACTCGCCCGGTAAAACGTAAATCGGCCGGCGGGAATTCCCCCGACCGGCCGGTAACCGGAGTTGTACGATGAGCAACCATCTACTTCTCCTGTTGCTTATCCTGGTGGCGCTTGGCGTAAAAGTCAAGATCGACATCGGGAAGTGACAGGGGGCGGCCGGTCCATTCGCGGGCCGGCCAACCCCGGTCCGTCCGCCGGCGTGCTTAACCCGCGACCATGGCGCGCGAGGCGATGGGCTCCGCGCCCGCGTAAACCATTAATTCACACTCACCCGGTAAAACGTGAATCGGCCGGCGGGAATCACCCCGACCGGCCGGTAACCGGAGTTGTACGATGTCCAACCATCTACTTCTCCTGTTGCTTATCCTGGTGGCGCTTGGCGTAAAAGTCAAGATCGACATCGGGAAGTGACAGGGGGTGGCCGGTCCGTTCGCGGGCCGGTCAACCCCCGGTCCGTTTGCGGGCCCATCGACCCCGGTCCGCGCCACGTTGGCATTCGACCTCGCGCCGCCCGCATGGCATGATAAGACAGCGCGAACGGAGACGGATGCGATGCAAATAAAGAAGGGCTTCAAACAACTGCTCGCCGAGGCCGAGGCCATGGTAGAGACCCTGACCGTGGCCCAGGCGATCGCCGAGCACGGCCGCGACAACGTCGTTTTCGTCGATTTGCGCGACCCGCGTGAGATGGACCGCGAAGGCAAGATGCCCGGCGCGTTCGCCTGCCCGCGCGGGATGCTCGAATTCTGGATCGACCCGGAGAGTCCCTACCACAAGCCTGTTTTCGCTGAGGACAAGCGCTTCGTCTTCTTCTGCGCGGGTGGCTGGCGTTCGGCGCTCGCGGCACGCACGGCCAAAGAGATGGGCCTGGAAAATGTCGCCCATGTCGGGGGTGGGTTCGGCGCCTGGAAAACAGCGGGCGGTCCGTCGGAACCACCAAAGCCTCGAAGCTGAGGCGGGGTCAGATCCCCGCGCCGGCCTTTTCCAGTAACTCGTTCGGCAGCCAGACGCGGCGGACCTGCCAGCGCATATGTCGAAAATGCAGTTCCAGACGGATCGGTTCCGCCGTTCCCTCGGCCAGGAGGTTCACCGAAAACCGGGTTGGATCGCTGAAGAACGCCCATTGCACATGGGTATCGGCGTGCCCGGTCTCCGCCCCTTCCCGCGTCAGGATCGCGACATTTTCTGCCGTAAGGCTGCGATCCAGCATGTTGCCGGTCACACCGCGCACGAAGCCTTCGCCGAAGGGCGCCAGTTCGTTGGCCGGACGCGCACTGGCGGGTTCGTCGAGCACCAGGTCGCACAGGTCCTCCTTCAGACCTTCGCGCACCGCGTACCAATCGACAATCGTTTCCAACGCCGCCGCGTCGGCATGACGGATGGCGTGGTCGAGGCGATACAGCGCAGCGTACGGCGAACCGCAGTATCCGGCGCCCAGCGCCACGACAACCGACAAAATTGACCACCTGGCTCGCATGTCACGCTCCTTGGCCGATTTCAGTTGCATACCACAACCTGACGCCGCCGGGGGTGGATTATTGTGACAAATGGTAAAAACCGTTAACATTGGTCCCGGGCGATCAGCGCGCGATACAGCGCGGGATCGGTCGCGCCCTCGGTACTGAACAGCAAAACGCGGCTGTCCCGGTTCAACCCCAGGATCTGGGCCGCCGCTGGATCGGCGCGCGCCTCACATAACGCCGCGAGGCCTGCCACGCCGGACTCGCCCGACACGATCCCATGGGCCGCCAGAAAGCGCATCGCCGCGATGGCCGCGGTGTCCGAAATGGCCATGAAGGCCGCGGCCGCGCGGTCCAGTTCCTGCCAGGCCAGGAAACTCGGCTCCCCGCAGGCGAGGCCCGCCATGATCGTGTCGAGTTCGCCCGGTACGGCCGTGACCTGACCGGCGCGCGCGCTGGCCAGCAAGCAGGCGGCGCGGTCCGGCTCCACCACCACGACGGCGGGTCTCCTCCCCCAGCGCGCGCGCGTTTGTGCCGTCACCGCGGCCGCGGCGCCGCCGACACCACCTTGGATGAAGACATGGGTGGGCGGTGGGCCGCTCCATTGGTCCGCCGCCTCATCGGCCATCAGGCGGTAGCCTTGCATGACGTCGCGCGGGATTTCGGTGTAACCGGGCCAAGACGTGTCCGACACCACCAGCCAGCCGTCTCGCGCCGCATCCTGGGCGCACGCGCGCACGGCGTCGTCATAAGTGCCGGGGACGCGGCGGACCTCCGCACCGAACGCGGCGATCGCGGACTCGCGCGCCGCGCTGACGGTCGCGTGGATGTAGATCGCGCAGCGGCAATGGAACCGCGCGGCAGCCCATGCGACGGCGCGGCCATGGTTGCCGTCGGTGGCGGACGCGATGGTGACGGCGCCCGTGGCTTCGGCGTGACGCCCGCTGGCCAGATCGGCAGCGCTGGCGGCGGCGGCCAAGCCCAGACGCGACAGCACGTCCGCCAGCAGATTGGCGACGGCGTAGGGTCCGCCCAAAGCCTTGAAGCTGCCGAGACCGAACCGGCCGGACTCGTCCTTGAGGCGGACGGTAAGCGGCATCGGCAGATCGCGCAGCGGCGTCGGCGCGTAACCCTCCCATGTCGAAATTTCGGCTTTCGCCCGTCGAAAGCCGGCGGCGGACAGCGTCACAGTCCCCGGTGTGCCGCGACGAGGGTTCATGAACAGATCGAAGGAGGCCATCGGCCGACCGTGCCGCCTGCCGTTGCGAGACACAAGCTCTTGCGCCTTCTGGGCGAAGCGGGAAC
>JAYWAX010000376.1:0-12993 GCA_043782125.1 Acetobacteraceae bacterium
GCTGGACGAGGCGATCCTTGCTTTCGACATCGCGCGCGCCTCTGCGGTGGCGCACGCCTATCTGGCCACCGGCGCGGACCGGCGGAAATATATGGCCACAGTCGCGCTGACCGCCTGCAAGTTTCAGGACGACCCGCACAATCAGAAAATCTGCCACTCCGCATTCCAGGAGTATGAGAATAATTCGACGCACCTGAAGGACCGGCTATTAATTGCGGCTGTGCGGCAACTGGCCGGCTGGCCGAAAATGCCGGGCGAACGGGATTGCTTCGCCCGGTTCATGAAGGACTGGAAACACTGATCGGAACCGCGGGTGCGACGACGAAATCGCGCCCCCGATCGTGTCGCCGTTGGAGCATCGCCGGCCTACAATCGCGACGCATCCATCTCAGACCCGCTCGCCCCCTGGCGCAGCCGGTGCATCAATGTCTCCACCCCGTCCACGACGGTGAACAACGCGTGAGTTTCGGGGCCTGCGAATCCCTGCGCGATTGCGCCTTCCACCGCCGCAACGAAAGGCGCGGCCGAACCCGCGACATCGCACACATAAATCGGCTTGTCGTGCAGCCGCAATTGACGCCAACTGACGATCTCGAAAAGTTCGTCCAGCGTGCCGATCCCGCCGGGCAAAGCAGCGAAGGCATCCGCTTCCTCTGCCATGCGGCGTTTGCGATCGTGCATGCTGGCGGTGATCTCGACCTCTGTCAGGCCGGGATGGGTGACTTCCCATTTGGTCAGGAAATCCGGAATGACACCCAGTACCTTGCCGCCCGCCCCCAGCATTGCGCTGGCCAGAACGCCCATCATGCCATTTTTCCCGCCCCCATAAACCAGGCGAATCCCTGCGTGTGCGAGCCCAATCCCCAGGTCCCGCGCCGCGGCGGCAAAGGCCGGATCGCCCCCGGCGCGAGACCCGCAAAAAACAGCGATGGAATAAATGCGCGGCATGATCGTCTACCTTAAGGTGGCGTCGGCCCTTGGCAGGGGAACCGCCAAGGGACAATCGGGACAGGGATGGTCAGGTTTACCGTTCGATTGTACGATGAACGACGGCACCGTCATTGGGCCGGGGTGCAACGAAGTTCAAGGGAAGGTTTCAGGATGATACGTAAACTCGCTTTGGTGGCGGCGATGGCTGTCGCGATGACAGGCGCGGCAAACGCGCAGGCAGTCGATCCGATTCAGGCCCGGCAGGCGGGGCTGGACCTGCTTGCCGGCACATTCGGCGGCGTGCGCGCCGTGGTTGCCGCGAACGGAGACGTGAAGACGTTGGAGGCTTCAGGCAAGGCCATTCAACGGTGGGGCGCGCTGATGCCTTCGCTGTTCCCGGCGGGCAGCGACAAGGGCACCACGAAGGCCGCTCCGGCGATCTGGTCCGACGGGGCGGGCTTCCAGAAGGCGGCAATGGCGTTGTCGCACGCCGGCGAGGGACTCGCCACCGCCGCGAAAGCGGGGGATGCCACTGCGGTAGCCGCCGCTGTCAAGGCGATCGGCGAAGCCTGCGGCGCCTGCCACAAGGATTATCGCCTGAAGTAATTCGGGCGATCGAAACGCGCCTGGCCGGGTTTGCGCCCGGTCAGGAGGTGTTTCCGGCGGGGCGGGCCTAATACGCCCACCACCCGAAAATGAAGACGGCAACCGCCGACACCGCAAACATCGCCAGCCCAAGCACCGGATGCATCATCCTGGGCGCCCGTGTCGTGCCCGGCAGCCGCTTCTTGCCGGTGATCATCGGCGTCAGCAGATTATGCCCCTTCAACACCCGGTACATCGCGATCGCCAGCACGTGCAGCGCGACCGCCAACTGAATGAACCTGAAATTCAGGTGATGGATATGCGTGAGCCAGTTGCTCCAGTCCTTCCCGACCCGTAGCGCCAGAGGCCCCTCCGTTACCGCGTCGTCGTTCGCGCAAAGCCCGGTCGCGATCTGGATCGCCAGGATCGCCAGCAATCCCAGCACCATCCACCCGCCGGCCGAGTTATGGCCCACTTCTGTATCCGGCTCCCGCCGCGTTATGTGCAGCAGATGCTGAATCGCGGCGATCGGGCTTTTCAGAAAATACGCGAAACGCGCGGTATCGCTGCCCACCACGCCCCACAGCACCCGGAAAATGACCAGCGTCATAATGCTGAACCCGCAGGCCACATGGACTCGCATGTAGTTGAATTCGGCGCTGGCCAGGAGGTGAGGACCAGAAGCACGAGAACCCAGTGGAACAGCCGGGTTGGCAAGTCCCAGATACGCATCGGAAGAAACAATTGCCGCATGCCGTCGCCCCTGTCGTGTCGTTGTTTCGTGCGCCGCGGCCAGCCGCGATGCCGTCCGCGCCGTCGAATCCCTTGATACAGGGACCAGGCCGGAAATTCCACGACGGACGCCATTCCCTGCGGCCTCCCAATTGGGCAGCTCCGTCGTGCCCGGCTCGAGGATGAGAACACCTCGGCCGTTCTGGCCGCCACCTGGGGCGTGCGTGCTCCGGTGCCGCGTATCGCCGGTCAGATGCACGGCACCAGGATCGGGCGCCAGAGCGGGCCGTTGTGTGCAACGAAAGACAACCTCCCGGCGATCGAAACGCGGGTCAGGCGCCGCCGGCGCGACGAAGCTTCCGTCGGAAGCCCGCTTCAAGGTCGCGCGCGCGTGCCCGGATACGATGTCCGGCCGGCGAGGGCGGGTGTCGCCCAAAATGCCGCGGGAATAATTCGCCGGCACTGCGTAGGTCAGTCCGATGGACCCGTTGCCGGTCATCCCGAACGTTACGCCGGACCCGGATTGCGGGGCTGGCGAAGCAGGTGGATGAGGCAGGGCGCCGATCATCTGGATTGGCGATCCTGAAACTGCGGGCCGCGAAGGATCTTTCCGCCGGCATCGGCGTGCGGTTCGATGTGCCGGCGGGGCGGGTGACCCAGCGGAACGAAACAATATCGTATCGGAATTGACATATCCAAAATGCATCGTTCGCGGTTGATGTTCCGATTGCCGCCGGTTCCGCCCATGACGCCCGCGCGAAAGCGGAGGCGTGGAACGGGCTGGAAACGGTGCAGCCGCCCATGTCGTTTCTGAATGCGATTCGAGAGGTTTCGCCGGAGATATGGTATACACCCGCTTACGAACACATTATATTTGTTGCATGGACGACGGTCTTCCCCCCCAATGGTGGGTGCGGGTGCGCCCGTGCCGCCTCCGTTGGGAAGGGAGTATCGAAATGATCAAAGTCGAGCAGCCGGCGATGGTGCTCAACGCGGCGGATGCGCCCGCCGACCCGTACCTCATGACGTACAATCTGAAAGTGGCCGCGACCGCCACGTTGGAATCCACTTTGAACACGGTGGTGGAGATCGCCGGACGGGCCGCCGGAAAGATTCGCTTCCTGATCGTCAACTGTCATGGCTACTACGATGCGGCGCCTGGCTCTCTCGTCGCTACAGGCGGCTTCGGCCTCGCGCTGGGTACCGGTATCTATCGCCAAGACCTGAAGAAATTCCAGGTCTTACGCGGTCTGGTCGATAACATCTGGCTTACCGCCTGCGGGCCCGCGCGTCAGACCAATGCCGGTGCAACGGGGGAGCGTCTGGGCGGGGACGGCTTGATGTTCTGCTCGGAGATGGCGCAAGCCGCGCAGGCGTATGTTGTCGCGGCGACCACGGTGCAAATTCGGCCGTACGACATCCCGTCTTTCCATATCGACGATTACGAGGGCATGGTGTTGCAGTTTGGGCCTTTGGGCAACATCGTGTGGCAGCACGATTATGGCCGCAGCTGGATCGACGCATTGCGTTTCGGCAGCAACTGATCGCGCGGCTACACAAGGGCCTGGTTTTGCCAAATAATCCCGCTCCGATCGGGGGGCGCGGCGCGGTCCCACGATTGTTCGCCGGTGACCTTTATCCGCCGCCAACGACCTGCCGTGCCTGGGCTTGCAGGCGCTACCTTGAATCGCGATTGGCATTGTCCTGTTTCGCGCGTCGACCGACGCGATGACCGGCATCCCCGAGGGACTCCTCGCCGGGGTGGCCGATCTTCCGGGGATGTGGTTGAAACGTTCGATGCGGTCCGGACTTCGCGCCAAGGCCGGACGCCTCGGCCCAACAGGAAACGATCCGAATGAAACTCTATCTTTTTCCACGTGCCGATGGCATCGACACTCTGGAATTCCGCGACGCCGAAAAGCCGGTCCCGGGCCGTGGTCAGATCCTGGTCCGGATGCGCGCCGCCGCGCTGAATTATCGTGATCTGAACGTCGCCACGGGCCGGGCCGCGCGAGGAACCTTGCCGGAAAACCTCATCCCGCTGTCGGATGGCGCGGGTGAGGTCCAATCCGTCGGCCCCGATGTTACCCGCGTCAAACCGGGCGACCGGGTCGCGGGCCTGTTCATGCAGGCCTGGCTGGGTGGCGACATGGAACAATACCATGTCGATTCCTCGCGCGGCGGGGCGATTGACGGGGTTCTGGCGGAATACGTTATTTTCGAACAGGACGGTGTCGTTCCGATTCCGTCGCATTTGTCGTTCGAGGAAGCCGCGACTCTCCCCTGCGCCGGCGTCACCGCCTGGAACGCGTTATACGCCGGGCGTCCGTTACGCACCGGGGAAACGGTTTTGGTGCTTGGCACCGGCGGCGTGTCGATCTTCGCGCTGCAATTCGCGCGGGCCGCCGGGGCGCGGGTGATCGCCACCTCGTCGTCCGACGAGAAACTCGAAAAAGCCAAAGCCCTGGGCGCCAGCGATACGGTCAATTACAAGCGGCACCCGGAATGGCACGAACAGGTGCTGGCCCTGACCGGCGGGCGCGGCGTCGATCATGTGGTGGAAGTCGGCGGCGCGGGCACCCTCGGACGTTCGGTGGAAGCCGCGCGCATCGGCGGGCAGGTGCATCTGATCGGCGTGCTGACGGGCGGCGAGATCAACCCGACGCCGATCCTGCGCCGCAACACGCTGCTACGCGGGATTTATGTCGGGTCGCGGCAAATGTTCGCGGCGATGAACAGCGCGATCGCTTTGCACGAATTACGCCCGGTTATCGACCGCGTCTTCCCGTTCGACGCGGCGCGGGATGCGTATCATTACATGAAAACCCAGCGGCACGTGGGGAAGATTGTGATTCGAATCGCGTGATCGCGGACCAGTTCTTCGCAACGGTTGCGCCCTGAGGTCTGGGTCAGACGAGCCCTGACGCGCGGACAACCACCCGCGTCAGGCCACCCCGCCAATCGGCGGCCCATCCATCCCGCCCTCGACCAGCACTTCGGCGACGTGCCGCGCGTCCACGCGCAGCCCCTCCCGCCGCAGCCGTCCCGCGATATTCAGCAAACAGCCCATATCCCCGGCCAACACCGTTTCCGCGTGAGTCGCGCCAATGTCGCGGACCTTGTCCGTCACCATGCGTCCGGAAATCTCTGGATATTTTACACAGAACGTGCCCCCGAACCCGCAGCAGATCTCCGGTTCCGCCATTTCTGTCACCGTCGCGCCCACCGCCGCCAGCAAACGCCGCGGCTGATCCTTCACACCCAGTTCCCGCAATCCGGCGCAACTGTCGTGGTAAGTGAAAATCCCGCCGCGATTGGCGCCCTTGGATGGCGTAAACCCCAGCACATCGACCAGGAATCCGGTCAGCTCGTAGGTTCGCTCCGCCATCCGATCCGCCTTCGCCCGCAAATTCGGATCGTCATCGAACAAATGCGGCAGATGCGCCTTCAGCATGCCCGCACAGGACCCGGATGGCGCGACCACGTAATCGTAGCCCCCGAACGCGTCCAGCAACCCGATCGCCAGATCCCGCGCCGTCGTCCGGTCGCCGGAGTTATACGCGGGCTGCCCGCAACAGGTCTGTGCCCGCGGCACCTCCACCTGGCACCCGGCCTGTTCCAGCAATTGAATGGCCGCGAACCCCACCGATGGGCGATACAGGTCCACAAGACACGTCACGAATAATCCCACTCTGGGCTTTTGCATCTCAGGCACTGCGCGCCGCCACCAAATGCCAGGCGGGATTGGCCTGCGCCAGATCGCGCTCGAACGTCCAGAGGTCGTTGATCTCCGTAACCGCGTCGGTGCCTGCGATGACCTGTCCCGATTGGGTTTGGGTCATGTTCACCTGGTCGGACACGATCCGAACCACGATCGATGCCACCGTGCCAGTCAACGCAGCCGCCTCGATCGACATCGCGTGAATGGACCGGAGATCGGTAACCTGGGTATGTCCATCTTTCTCCCGCCCCGAGATCGCGAGGTCGAAGGCGTGCCAGGTCTCCTGGCCCAAAAGCGGCCGCAGCGTCGCGCGATCCCCCGCCGCGAAAGCCCCGACAATCATCGCGAACGCTTTTTCCGCGCCGTTCAGGAAGGTGCCGGCGTCGAAGGTCGCGTCGATCGTCTTCATCCGCGCCAAGGCTTCCCCGGCGGCGGCGGCCGGTTCCGGGATCGCGCGCTGAACGGAAGGTGCCGGCGGTGGCTGCATTGCGTCCCGCGGCTGTTCGGCCGCTCCCGCGGGCGGCACCGGTTGCGTGGGGCGTTCGTACCCCGTGCGCTTGCCGAGAATGCTCTTCAGCCGCAGGACCAAGAAGGCCGCGATCATGCCGAACAATATCAGGTCTATCGGAAATCCACCGCTCGCGCCCATGCCATCCTCCTGGAAGCCTACAAATAGGCGCGGCGAGGTCCGGACACAAATGAAACCGCCGCCGCTGCCGGGCTGCGGGGAAAACATTCCGCCCGCCACATGACCATTGCCCCGGGACCTCCCGACGGATATTATGGACCGGGATCGCAGTGTGGGAATTACCTCGGTATGTGGGACGGACTTTGCCACGCTGCCTGCCGGGGATGACGATGCGGAGGGGCATTGGCGCCGGCCTTGCCACGGCCGCGGCCGGACAACAGGAGAAGCGGATATGCGTCCAGATTGGGTCACCCGCGGAATCGCCGGACTCGTCCGGCAGTTCTGTTCTTCGAAAGGGAACGAAGCCTGGATCGGCGTCGCGTCGCGCGACGGTTTGGGCGGCGCGCCGTCCAATGGGCTTTGGCGGGCAGGTGGGCACTTCGAGATACTTGCCGGGGTCCCGCTTTCCGAGGGGTTTCTGTGGCAACCCGATGCCAGTTTTGGCGTGCCCGAGCTCTGGTTGTCGCCCGCCAAAACCAGTTACCGCGATGCCTATGAACGATTCGCCTGCCGCTACCTTGGCGCCTCTGGCCTCGCGGGTGCCGATGTGCAGATCGATCATGTGTTTCCGAAGAAGGCGGCGGTCCTGGGACAGCTCGCGTATGTCCGGATGCTGGCGATCCCGCCGGAGTCAAATATGGCGGCGGGCCGTACCCTGGAAAAGCAGATGGTCGCGCGGAACGCGGATATGGGCGCACGGACCAAACGGACGCGTATGGCGACGTATTTCTCGATCGGCAAAGCCACCGGGTTCGCGGACTATGATCGTCTTCCGGACAATGGCGAAAGCCCGGAAAACGCGGCACTGGCGGCGGCGTTGATCGCGCATCTCAACGCCTTCGGCCTCCCCGTGGACGTGCTGACCGCCATGGACACGAGGCTTACCGCGCATACAATCGGTGGATTGAGGTAACCGAACGCATGATCCTGCTCCGCCACGGCCAAAGCGAATTCAACCTGCGTCAGGCCGCCACCCGGGTCGATCCGGGACTCGAAGACCCGTGCCTGACCGAATATGGCCATCATCAGGCCGAGCAGGCCGCCGAACGCCTGGCGAACGAACGGATTACGCGCATCGTCGCGTCCCCCTACAGCCGGGCCCTGCAAACCGCGGAACCGCTGGCGCGCCGTCTGGGTCTGAAAATCGAAATCCAGGCCATCGTGCGCGAACGCTTTGGGCTGGCCTGCGATGTCGGCACCCACCGGGACGGGCTGGCGGCGGCCTGGCCCGATCACGATTTTTCGGGGATCGACCATAAATGGTGGCCCGACGTCTACGAACCGCCGGAAGATGTCGCCGCGCGCGCCCGCGCCTTCCGCCAGGACATGGCCGTCGCGCAGTACTGGGCTGAAACGCTGGTCGTCAGCCACTGGGGCTTCATCCTGTGCATGACCGGCCAAAGCATCGCCAATGGCGAGACCATCCGCTGCGATCCAACCGGTCCCATGCCCGAGCAAACCATCTGGCGGGCCTGACGGGCTTTCCCGCCGGCCTCTTCCGCTGGCCTCATTTCGCGATTTGCCCTCGTTTCGCGATGGTGTGGAAACCTTTCCCGTGCTACCCGGCGGCATCCCTGGACGCCACGCGCGCCTGAACAGACGGAGAACAGAATGTCCGAGACCCCTCCGGCCCCTCAGCCGGACGCCCCCGCGCAGCCGCCGTTGGTGGTCAACATCCAATACGTTAAGGACCTGTCGTTCGAGGTTCCTGGCGCCCCGAACATTTACACGACTTTACGTGCCCAACCGAGTGTGGCGATCAACCTGGACGTGCAGGCGCGCCGGGTGGCGGAGGGCGGCAATGCCTATGAAGTCACGCTCATGATCCGCGCCGAAGCGACGGACCCCAGCGCCCCGGCCAACGGCCAGACGCCCGCGCCGGTCGTGTTCATCGCCGAGCTGACCTATGCCGGCGTCTTCACCCTCAGCGGCTTGCCGGACAATGCGATCGAACCGGTGCTGCTGGTGGAATGTCCGCGCATCCTGTTCCCGTTCGCGCGCAACATCCTGGCCGACGTCACGCGCGACGGCGGCTTCCCACCGGTGCTGCTGCAACCGATCGACTTCGTGCAGTTGTGGCAAAGCCGCCGGGCTCCGGGCGCGCCGGCGCCCACGGTCTGAGGTTTTTCCGCGGAGCCGGCCGTCGAGGGCACGATCCTTTGGCGGCCTGTCCGGTAAACCCCGCGACGGACATCGCCGTTTCGCGACAGGTGGATTTCGTGCGACTCGAAGCCAAATGGCGCGAGCTGGAAACCCGTGCCAACCCGTCCTTCTTCCAGAGCTGGACCTGGGTGGGCAGTCTCGCGCAAGAACGTTTTCCCAATCCGGTCCTGGTGGAAGCGACGCGATGCGGCCAGACCGTCGCCCTCGCATTGTTCAACCGCCGTGGCCGGACCTTGTATCTTGGTGCCTCCGGGATACCCGCGCGGGATACCATTTATGTCGAGTTCAACGGCGTGCTCGCGGAAGCGGGCCATGAGGCCGCACTGAGCCGCGCCTGTCTGCGCGCGGCGCGGGGCGGCGGCCCCTTTGCGCGCCGTTTGGTATTGGGGGGCGTCGATGACGTGACGGCCCAGGCCGCCGCGGATACCGGTCATATCCGTTGCAACCAGTCTCTGCCGTCGCCGTATATCGATATATCCGGACAGACCGGAGACTTCCTCGCGCGGCGCGGGAGCAACACACGATATCAAATTCGCCGCTCCGATCGTCATTACGGCATGCTGGGTGCCATTGTGTCGCGGCGCGCGGAAACCACGGCCCAGGCGGAGGCGTATTTGGGGGGGCTGGCGGTTCTGCATCAGGAGTCATGGGTTTCCCGCGGCCATCCGGGCGCGTTCGCCAATAATTTTTTCGCCCGTTTCCATCAGGCCTTGATTTCCGCCGGCCTGCCGCGTGGCGAGATCGACTTCCTGCACGTCCTGGCGGGCGAGCGGACGATCGGATATCTTTATAATTTCCGGTATCGCGGTCATGTTCTTGCCTATCAAAGCGGCTTCGATTACCGCGCCGCCGGCCCGCATGGAAAGCCCGGCCTGACCTGCCACCATGTTGCAATCGAACAGGCCATCGAAAGCGGCGCCATGCGGTACGATTTCCTGGCGGGGGACGGGCGGTACAAGACCAGCCTCGCCGATCATGCAGCGATATTGCATTGGATCGAGGTCGATTTCCGTTACTCTCCCAGATCGGTGGTACTGGGATTCAGATTTTTGCTTGCGCGGTTACGGGACCGGTTTTTGCCAGCCAAAGCCTCTGGCGGGCCCGGGTAATACCGGCGGCCCGAAGATTGACTCTCGGCAGGGCTTCTCCCCCTCGTCATGGCACGGCTCGACCGGGCCATCGGGCGCGGTACATCGATCGAACGAGAGGCGCTTTGCGCGGTTTATCGTGCCCACTCGCGCAATGATGTACCGCTCCGGATGGCCCGCTCGGGGGCGTGCCATGACGGGGAGGGGACCTCGCGATGGGCCAATCGTTCGTGACGTTTGGTATAAATCGACGGTTCCAAATGCGTTCAGGCCAGCTTGCCATGGCATTGCTTGAACTTCCGGCCAGATCCGCAGGGACATGCGGCGTTCCGCCCCACCGTTCCCCATGTCGAGGGATCGTTTGGATCGACAGTGTCCGCCGCAAGCCGTGCCGCGCCAAGGGTCAGCACGCCATCGGAGAAGGCGGGTTCAAACTCGCCATCGTCGCCGGTGTCGTAGCCGGTCCCCGCGTCCGGATGGAACGCGGTCATGAACGGCGACATCATTGGCGGCGGCGGCTCTTCCCGCGCGATCTCGACCCGCGCCAGCATCCCGGTCACCCGTTCCTTCAACTCGTCCAGCAGCGCGTTGAAGAGCACGAACGCCTCGGATTTATATTCGTTCAGCGGATCGCGCTGGCCATAGGCGCGGAGGCCGATCCCTTGGCGCATGTGATCCAGCGCGTAGAGATGCTCTTTCCAGACGATGTCCAGGGTTTGGATCAGAAAACTCTTTTCCACAAGGCGCATGGTTTCGGGGCCGAAGGTCGCTTCCTTCGTGGCCATGATCGCGTCCACTGCCTGCCCGATCCGTTCGCGCAGCAGCACCTCGTCCATGCCTTCCTCGTGGCCCCAATCGACGATCGGAAACTCGGTCCCGAGGATGCGTTGCAGATCGGCGGTGAGTTCCGTCAGTTCCCACTTCTCGGTGAAGCCGGTATCGGGCACCCGGCGGGCGATAACGGCGCTCAGCACTTCTTCGCGCATGTCGTGGATCGTTTCGGACACGTCCGGCGTGGCCATGAACTCCTTGCGCTGCGCATAGACTTCCTTGCGCTGCGCGTTCATCACGTCGTCGTAGCGCAGTACGTTCTTGCGCATGTCGAAGTTGCGCGCTTCGACCTTCTTCTGCGCTTTTTCCAGGGCCTTGTTGATCCAGGGGTGGATGATCGCCTCCCCCTGCTCCAGGCCCAGGCGTTGCAGAATGCCGCCCATCCGGTCGGACCCGAAGATGCGCATCAGATCGTCTTCCAGCGACAGGAAGAACCGCGACTGGCCGGGATCGCCCTGCCGTCCCGACCGTCCCCGCAACTGGTTGTCCACGCGGCGGCTTTCGTGCCGCTCGGTACCGATGACCAGTAGCCCGCCCGCCTGTTTCACAATATCGTGTGCCGCGGCGATTTCCGCGTTGACCTTGGCCGCGATGGCTTCCCGCCGCGCCGGGTCTTCGACGCCGAGCAATTCCTTGCGCAGGCGCATTTCCAGATTGCCGCCGAGTTTGATGTCGGTGCCGCGGCCCGCCATGTTGGTGGCGATTGTCACCGCGTCCGGCGCGCCCGCCTGCGCGACGATTTCCGATTCCTGCTCGTGAAACCGCGCGTTCAGAACCTGATGCGGAACTTTCTTTTGTTTAAGCAGATTGCTGATGATTTCGCTTTTCTCGATCGACGTCGTGCCAACCAGCACCGGCTGGCGCCGCTTCCGCGCCTCGTCGATCAGCTTCGCCACTGCCTCGTATTTCTCGGACGCGGTGCGATACACCTCGTCGTGTTCGTCGTTGCGCAGGACTTTCTGATTGGTCGGGATTTCGATCACGTCGAGTTTATAGATTTCCATGAACTCGTCCGCTTCGGTCAAAGCCGTGCCGGTCATGCCCGCCAGCTTCGGATAGAGGCGGAAATAGTTCTGGAATGTGATCGACGCGAGAGTCTGGTTCTCCGGCTTGACCTCGACGTGTTCCTTCGCCTCCAACGCCTGATGCAGCCCTTCCGAAAAGCGGCGGCCATGCATCATGCGCCCGGTGAACTCGTCGATCAGGATCACTTCGCCGTCGCGGACGATATATTCGACATCGCGGGAGTACAGGGTATGGGAACGCAACGATTGCTGCGTGTGATGAACCAGAGAGATATTGAAGACGTCGTATAGATTGCCCTCGGTCAGCACGCCCGCTGCGCGCAGCATGTCTTCGACCTGCTCGGCCCCGGTTTCGGTCAGATGCACCGTCCGCTGCTTTTCGTCCTTCTCGTAAGTTCCGGTGTCCACAACCAGTTCTTTCACGATCGCGTCGACCTGGCGGTACAGATCGGAACTGTCGTCCGCCGGTCCCGAAATGATCAGCGGCGTCCGCGCCTCGTCGATCAGGATCGAGTCCACCTCGTCCACGATCGCATAGGCGAAGTCGCGCTGTACCATGTCTTCCAGGCGATAGCGCATGTTGTCGCGCAAGTAATCGAAGCCGAATTCGTTATTGGTGCCATAGGTGATGTCGCACTCGTACTGCGCGCGCCGCGTGGTTTCGTCCAGGTCGTGCACGATCGTGCCGACGGTCAAACCCAGGAAGCGATAAATCTGCCCCATCCATTCCGCGTCGCGGCTGGCCAGGTAATCGTTCACCGTCACAACATGCACGCCCTTACCCGCGAGCGCGTTCAGATACACCGGTAACGTCGCGACCAGGGTCTTGCCCTCGCCGGTTTTCATTTCGGCGATCTTGCCTTCGTGCAGCACCATGCCGCCGACAAGCTGCACGTCGAAATGGCGCTGGCCCAGACGGCGCCAGCTCGCTTCCCGCACGACGGCAAAGGCTTCGGGTAACAGCGAGTCCAGGGTTTCCCCTATCGCCAGGCGGGCCCGGAATTCTGCGGTCTTCGCAGCCAACGCCTCGTCCGACAGCGCCTGCATCGCGGGTTCCAGCGCGGAAATCCTCGGGACGCGCCGCTGATACGCCTTCAGCGCGCGATCGTTCGAGTTTCTGAACACCGTGCGAACAAGTGAAGCGAACATGTATTCCTTCGTGGGCCGCCCAGGACCCGGATGAGTTGTGCCCAGATAGGTTCCCCGGGGGCGATGGTCAAGAAACGCGTG
>JAYWAX010000377.1:0-4726 GCA_043782125.1 Acetobacteraceae bacterium
ACCAACGCCCAGGTGCCACCGGTGGTGGTGAAGAAATACGCCAATCGGCGGTTGTACAATACGGAAAGCTCCAGCTACATCACGCTGGACAATTTGGCGGAAATGGTTCGCGCGGGCCGCGATTTCGTGGTTTACGACGCCAAAAGCGGCGACGACATCACGCGCGGCGTGCTGACCCAGATCATCGTCGAGGAAGAGGGCAAGGGCCAAAACCTGCTGCCGACGAACTTCCTGCGCCAGTTGATCGGATATTACGGCGGCGCGATGCAGGGGGTTGTGCCGGATTATCTGGACCAGGCGATGAAGGCCTTCACCTCGCAGCAAGAACAGGTGCAGACGGCGATGCGCAAGACCGTCGGGTCCATGTCCTCGATCTTCCCCTTCGGCAACCTGGAAGAAGTCAGCCGCCAGAACATGGCGATGATGGAGCGCGCGTTCGCGATGTTCACCCCGTTCAAACCCGGTGAGTCCGCGCCTGGACCGGTCGAACCGCCGCCCGCGACAGAAAACGCGGCGCTGCGGATGGAGGTCGAGCGGTTGCGGCGCGAACTCGCGGTGAAAAACGGCAAGAAGGGCTGACGCCGCGGTCGCTCCGTCAGCCTCCGGGCCGCCCGGTTCCGGCGATCAGGCGGCCGCCTGACGCCGCCCGGGCAGGATCGGTTTCAAGGTCATTGTCAGGGTCGCGACCGCGCCGATCAGCGGCAGGAACCCGGCGACGAGGAATGCATTGTCGAAGCTGCCCGTCAGTTGCACGACATAACCGGTGACGATTGGCGCGGCGAGCCCAAAGGTATTGCCGCCCACGACCGTCGTGCTGGTGACCTTCCCAATATCGGCCCGGTTGCGCACGAGGTCGGTGACCAGCGCGAAGTTCAACGCGCTGCCCGCGAGGCCCATCGCTCGCACGATCGCCAGCAGCACGATGATCAGCCATAACTGGTCCAGCAACGGCACCAGCATCATCGCGGACGCCCCAACCAGCAGCGCCGCGACCATGATACGGCGCTTGCCCTCGCCCACCGTGCGCGGGTTCAGCAGCCTGTCGCTGAGCTTGCCGAGTCCGATGGCGATGACGGAGGCGGTGGCGAAGGGAACGGCGGTGAGCATGCCCGCGTTCATCACGCTGAGCCCCTTGGCCTGCTGCAAATAGGTCGGCAGCCACGTCAGCAGCATGTAACCGCCGTAGACCTCGCAGCCCTGGGTCACGAACAGGCCCCAGGTGCTGCGCAGACCGAGCAGGTACCACAGCGGCGACGCGGGTTGCGCCACCACCTGGGTTGCAAGCTCGCCATCGCGTTCGGCGAGGATTTTGTCGCGCTCGTCCGGGTGCAGCCAGGACACGCGTTCCGGGTGGTCGAAGAAGATCCACCACAGCAGCAGCCAGATGAAACCGACGCTGCCCGCGGCGATGAAGCCCCAGCGCCAGCCCCAGGCGGCGACGATGGCGGAAATGCCGATGGCGCCGATTGCCGGACCGGCGGCGGAACCGGCGCCGAAGATGGCGCTGGCGAAGGCGCGCTCGGCGGCGGGAAACCATTCGCGGATGATGCGGTTCGATGCGGGCCAGGTTGTCGACTCGCCCATGCCCATGACGATGCGGCTGCCCATCACGACCAGGTGCGATGGCGCGAGACCGGTGCAGATGGTGGCCAGGGACCACAGGCCGATGCCGCAGGAATTGACGACTTTGCCGCCGTAACGATCGACCAGCAGGCCGACGGGGATCAGGCAGAGCACGTAAGCCCACAAAAACGATGACAGCAGATACCCCATCTGGATTTTGTCCAGACCGAATTCCTGGGCCACCGGTTGGGCGGCGACGGAAAGCGCGACCCGGTCGGCATAGTTGATGCTGGTCAGCGTGAACAGAAACACGCAGACCCAAAGACGGCGGTTGTTACGCATCGTTTCCCCCGGTGGCCGGCGGCCGGAACCGCCCCGATGGCCGGACCCTGCGCCGCCGGGATTGGCCGGTCAAATTGTCACGCGGTCAAATCGTCACGCGGTCTGATTGTCGCGCGGTCTGATCGTCAGGCGCGCAAATTGTGACGCGGGCAAATCGTCACGCGGGCACCAGCCTGGGGGTCAACGGCCGGCACACCCGGATACCGGGCACGCCGATCAGATGGGCGACATCCGCCAATCGGGCCGCGACGGCGATCCCCCGGCGAGCAACACTGCGATCCAATCCGACGGCGTCCAGCCATTGCACCGCGACCGCCGGCATCGCGTCGTCCTCGACGACAATCAATGCGCCGGGCAGAGGCACGTCCGGGGTTTCGGCCAGGCCGTCCAGGACGTTGCGATGCCAGTTGTTCATCCGCTCCCGCCAGGCGCCGGTGCCGGTGGGACCGGCTTTGGCACGGTAGGCGTCGCTGACGAAGACATCCGGACCGGTGACCTGGTGGATCGCGACGAAGGGCGAGGGATGCGGCGACACGGCTTCGAAGCGCTGGGTTGCCTGGATACCGGGGATGGAGATCAGCTTTTTCATGTGTTCCAGATACCAGGCGTCCCATTCCACCCGGCGCGCGGTGTCGTTCAGCGCCATTTCCACCATGTAGATCATTCGGCCGTTTCCCTTGGCGAGTGCAGGACATGGTCGCGCGGGGCGCCACGACGGGCAAGCGGACGCCCAGGGTTCAGCGCGCGATTTCGTAAAGCACATGCCCCGAGGCCGGGTTTTCGGCGATCCGGTGCGCCCACGCCGGCGGATCGTTCACCCGCATTTGGTCCAGCAGTCCTGGGCCTGCCAAGCCCTCCATGACCGCCGACCGGCGCGGGCTGACGCAGGACAGAATCAGCGAGGCCTCGGTCTGGCGCACGGCGGCGGGGACGGTGTCCGACGGGGCGCTTCGCCAGGCGGCGCGCAGGCGCAGGAACGCGGGGATGTTGCGGTGATATAAGGAACCGACGGTGC
This sequence comes from Acetobacteraceae bacterium, assembly GCA_043782125.1. Lineage (GTDB taxonomy): Bacteria > Pseudomonadota > Alphaproteobacteria > Acetobacterales > Acetobacteraceae > Rhodopila. The sequence goes on from JAYWAX010000377.1 coordinate 2,921, forward strand.
GGATGGGCGTGCGGTAGAGCAATTCCGGCGTGTCGTTGGCCTCTGTCAGCACGATGGCGCCGGGATGAGAGGCGAGCATCGCGGCGGCGGCGGCGGGTTTGCACGGCGGCGCGGCGGCGGCGTTTCCGTCCGGCGTTGCGGTCAGCCCTGCGACCTCGACCGCATAGGGCACCTGGAAGAACAGCAGGATGACGGCGATGCGGGCCAAAGATTGGCGGATCGGCGGCCAGGCCGGGGAGGCGCGGTGCAGCAGGGTCAGCGCGATGGGCAGCGCGATCGCGCCCGCGATTTCCGGATAGGCGGCGAAGCGCACGTGTTTCCATCCGGCGGCGGCCAGCGCCAAGGCGCAGATCGCGGCAAAGCCGAGAAGGACCGAGAGATGCCGGACGGCGAGCACGCCGGCAAGCGCCGCAGCCAGGCCACCGGTCAGAAGGTAATAAACCGCCTGCCAGACATTCGCGACGGGCAACATTTCCATCGTGAAATCGAAGAAGACGTGCCAGTCCTCGGCGGCGACGGCGAGGTTGGAGCGCAGCAGCGCGTCGCGGAAGGTCCAGGCCCAAATGGCGGCGCAGGCGAGGGCGATGGCGCAGGCGGTGGCGGCGCGCGCAAGGACGGTTCGGACGAAGGGGTGGGCCAGCCACAGAGCCACGCCGATGGAAGCGGCGGCGAACGCCATTCCGGCGAACAGCGCGCTCAGGCGATCGATGTCTGGCGCGGCGAGTCCCGCTGCCGGGGGGTCGGCGAGCCATGCCAGCGTGGTGGCGACGGCGAAGCTCGCGCCCGCCAGCGCGAGGCTTTGGGCGATGACCGGGCGGTGGGGGGAGACGATCCAGGCGAGGCCAAGGGCGGCGAGGCCCATGGCGGTCACGGGGACGGATTCCGGGGTGAACCAGATGCCCACGGCCGCCCAGACGCCAAGGGCGATGCCGGCGAAGGGCGGCGCGGCGCCGGCGATCAGGCGGGCGGCCCATCCCCAGCACATCGTGGCGGCAAGCACGGCGGCAATGTGGTGGTGGACCACGCCGGCGACGCCATAACTGGCGATGGCCGGGGAAACCGCAGCGAGGAGGCCGCCCAGAAACAGCCATTTCCGATCGGCGAAGGGCGCCGCGGCCCAACAGGCGGCGAAGGCGGCGGCGGCGATGTTCAGAGGGCCGAACAGCAGCGCGGCGGCATAGAGTGCGTCGGCCTGGGGCAGCACAAGGCGGAACGGCAGCGACAGCACATAGAGCAGGCTGTCCAGCAGATGCGACCAGTGCAGGATCGTTCCGTGCCCCGAACCGTCGCGCGATACTGCGAACAGGGTGGCGTGCGTGTCCAGCATGTCGCGCAGGCGGACCAGGCGCATGTAGCTGTCGGGATTGTTCAGGTCTCGCGCGGCGATATCCGGCAGGAAGCGCAGGCTGACGCCAAGCGCGGCCAACAGCGGAAAAATAGCGCAGGCGAAACTCGTCCCAAATCCCATGCGCGCCATTCGTTGCATTGTTGTAACCCGTGTCCTGTCCGCGTCCATTGCTTATACTCACAGAGGTAAAGCGCGGGTTTCGTGGCGGCGGCTTATGCCTTGGGCGACGCACAACAATAACTGCTCCGTTTGGCGCACCGCCGCCACACCCCGTCATGGTCTGCGAAGGCGGACCATCCACGACTTTGTCGAGACCGGCACCGCAAGACATGGATGGTCCGCCTGCGCGGACCATGACGGCGAGAGCAGGTGTGTGTCTGGCAGGCGACGCTGTTATTGTTGGGCGTCGCCTTAGGCGGCGCCCAACAATGAACGAGTCGTCAGACTCGCCAGAAAAG
>JAYWAX010000378.1:0-4669 GCA_043782125.1 Acetobacteraceae bacterium
GTCCGCCCATTCATGGGTTTTCTTGCCCGAGGCATCCACCTGATACCCGGCGATCCCCGCGTTGTTGAACGCGCAATCGATCCGCCCGTAAGCACTGACCACCGCTGCGACCATCGCCTGCACGGCGCCGCTGTCGGTCACATCCCCGCTCAACGCAATCGCCTGCCCGCCCGCCTTGTTCACAAGATCGACCGTCTCCGCCGCGGATTCCCGCGACGCATCGGCGATCGCCAGGCGAGCCCCCTCGCGCGCGAAAATCAACGCCGTCGCCCGCCCGATTCCACCGCCGCCGCCGGTGATCAGCGCCGATTTACCTTCAAGCAATCCCGTCATGGTCCCCTCCTTCGCGTTCGAACCGCACGCTACTCGCCGGTAGGCTTTCAATCCAGCCCGTTCGCTTGTAGGGTCTTGGGATGCGAGATGAAATCCTGGCCTATAAACGCGAACGCATCCTCGAAGAAGCGGTGAAACTCTTTTACGAGCGGGGATTCACGGGTACGACCCTGGACGACATCGCGTCGGAACTTGGGGTCACGAAGCCGTTTATTTACACGCATTTCCGCGGCAAGGTCGAACTTCTGGCGGCCCTGTGCAAGCCAACCATCGAATTGTCGCTGGACGCCGTCACCGCCGCCGCCGCGCAGCCAGGCTCACCCACCGAAAAACTGCGCCTCGCCATCGTGGGATTCACCAAGGTCGTCCTGCAGCGTCAGCCCTACATCGCCATTTATTTCCGGGAAGAAAAAAACCTCTCTCCCGAAGCCCTCGCCGAAATCACGACGCTGCGAAAGGCGTTCGACCATGTCCTGTCTGGCCTGCTGCGCGACGGCATCGCGGCGGGCGAGTTCGAAATCGACGACCACTCCCTCGCCGCCCTCGCCCTTGGCGGCATGATCTCCTGGGCTTACACATGGTACCGGCCCGGTGGGCGCCTGAACATTGAAGATACCGCCTCACATATGGCCGATCTGGCGCTCCGCATGGCCGGGGTACGGGTCGCGATTCCCGCCTGAAACCCTCTGGACATGCCGTGCCCGCGCGGGCAAACGAGGGGCAACCCCCTCCCGGCGAAGAAGGCTGACCGATGACCCCGATCGATATTGCGCGCGTACAAGCCTATCTGCGCAAACTGTTCAGCAACAACCTGATCCGTATCGTCGCGCCCGCGCGAAAAGGCCTGTCGGTCGAATTCGCAGTCGGCGAGGAAACGCTGGGAACGGTCTACAAGGACGTGGAAGACGGCGACGTGTCTTACTCCGTCACGCTGACCATCCTCGACGAAGACCTGCCCGACGTTCAGGCCGGCCCGGTACCGACGACACGGCGGCGCTGACGCGGGCTCAACCCGCGGCGTGGTCCAGATGGTACAAGGCTTCCGCAGCCTCCACGCCCGACAAAATTTCGATCAGACGTAACCGCCGGACCGGGGTCAGCATGCCGGTTTCCGCAGCCTTCAGCACGATTTCGGCCGCCTGAGCCAATTGCCGGTCGTAACTGTCGCCGCCGCCGATTTTTCGCCCGGATTTCTCCAACGACCGCAAATCGCGGGCGCGGTTTTCCAACCTGGTCTGACCGGCGCCGTCCACCGGATCGGCCGTCGCGGTCAGGGGCGAAATCAATCCCTCCTCCATCCCCTCAGCGAAACGCGCGCGACACGCCAGATCGAGTTTGGTCCGGATACCCTGGACCCGCTGACGCTGTTTCGCGAAATCGGGATCGTCCTCGATCTCCTTCAACAGCACCGCGATCCGCCGCACTTCGCCGGTCGCGTCCGGCAAGGACACCTTGCCGACTTCGGCGTCCAACCCGTCCGACTCCTCCATACGCGTCAGGACACAATCCATGCCGGTGGCGACGGCCTGACGCAGGACCGCTTTCTCTGCGGGATTGGCGCTGAGAGACGCGAGACGGCGCAGCAACGCGGCGGCCCGGGGCGATTGTTCCAGAATCAGCCGCGTCAGCATCGCGCAGCCTTCCGGCGGCTCATTCGCGGTGCCCCGCAAAATGTCCCGCACGATCCGGTCGTCCGTCTCGATGGCCCCGATTTCGGAATCCCGGATCAAGGCCCGAAGCTGGGGTGCGCGGCGGAGCACCGTGGCGACAGAACGCGCGAGTCCCGCCCATACGTCGTGTCTCAGCCCCGTCCGCCCCCAATCGTCCGGCACCCCCGCGCCATCGAGGATTTCCGCGGCGCGCGGCCAAAGCAGCGCCCCTGTGGCGGTGACAACCTCCGCCGCATCGGTTTTCAACCCCTCGATCTTCGCGTCGAGCACCGCAGCTTCGCCGCCAAGTGCCCGGCGGACACAGCCCGCGATCGCATCCAGCGCGGTGCGCGGCACGGCGGGCTCGCCCGGCTTCCACTGTGGCGCGGCCACGATCAGGGGATCGAGCGGGATGAACAACAAGCGCGTGAAGCGTAGCGTGCGTCCGGGTTTCAACGCCGCCAGCCGGGCCCGCAGCGGATCCAGCAGCATCCGGTTGATGTTGGGGTCGGCGGCGGTTTCCACCACCGCCAGAATGCGCGCGATCTTGGCGTCGTCGGCGGCCAGCAACTGTGTCCGCAACGCGCCCGCCTCCTCCCGTGCGACAGGGGGATTACCCACTCGCCGGGTCCAAAGCGTGCCGCTGGTTGATGCCCCTCTGGTCGATAGCCCCTTGGCTCATGCGGTCACCGCGCGAAAATGCTCATTGCGCGCGATCAGGTCCATCACCGTCGCGCCGGTGCGCCAATCCTCGTTCAAACGGACCATCCGCCGGAACCTCGGCGTATTCGCCGCATCCGGCACGGTGTCGCACCAATCGTTCACCTCTCGCGGCAGGACAGGCACAAGTCCGGCGATTTCGACCAGCGCCGCGCGCCGTCCGGCATCGTCCACTGCGAAGTTCCAGATGAGGCATATTTGTTCCCACCCATCCAGCAGCCACTCCGGCCGCGCCACAACATGGGCGACCATCCCGGCATCGTTCGACCAGGCATGCAACAGATCGATCATGTTCGCCGTCATGCTCTTGGCGTGGGTGAGCAAGGTTTCCGACAATGACAGCGTGACGTCGGCCACATCGCGGATCATCCGCGAAATGGGTTCATGATCGTCATGCGGAAGCGTCCGGCTCCAGGCCGCGATATCGTCCCGCGTCGCGCGCAGCAAAGAATGAAGGCGCGGTATTCTGGCGGGCGGCGCGGCGGCAGAAACGCCAATGCCGCCGAACACCACGGCCAGAGATTCCAGCGCGGTCGCGGTCCAGGCGGCGGACTGGCCGATCCGGGGCGCGACCCAGGCAACGGTCAGCCGCGCCCTCGCTTCCGGATCAAGCACGGCCGCCGCCCCGGCAGCGGGAACGACGTTGACCTGTTCGACCAGGTTCATCAGCAGCAGGTAATTGGCGATCAGCCCGTCGTCTTTGTCGTGATCGGACGCCTGCCGCGCGGCCTCCATCGCTTCCTCGCCCGCCAGCCCTTCGGCCGCAACTTCCCGGCCAATGCGCCGGATCGTCGCGGGTGTGATGCTTTGCAGGCCGGCGATACGCTTGTTGAATATCTTGTCGTGCAGGGTTGGCTGACACAGCGACGAGATCCCGGTCCAGGTGAGCACATAGACCCCCCGCCCGCCGGACGGATTCGGGATCACCAGTTCCAACCCGGGTTTCGCGGCGGGACGGGCGCGAGTGCCGCCAAGCAATGGGGTGGTGAATGGCACGGCCACCCCGCGTTCCAGGAACGTCGTGGGGTGATAAGACTGGATCGGCGGTAACTGAGTTTTGAACATGGATCGCGCACCGGTCGGATAAGACCCATGCCTACCGGTCAAAGGTTTACAAAGCGTTAAAACCGGCAGGAGGATTTTCGCCAGGCGCCGCGCAAACCGGCGCGGCCGATGCGCCGAACACCTCGTCCCACGCTGCCCGCAAAGCCACGTCGGCGTCGTGCATTGTCGCGGGAACGCCCAGAGCGGTCAGGCTGGTGACGCCATGTTCGCTGATCCCGCAGGGGACGATGCCCAGGAAATGCGACAGGTCCGGATCGACGTTCAGCGCGACCCCATGCCAGGACACCCAGCGGCTGACGCGGACCCCGATGGCGCCGATCTTCGCCTCCGTTCCCGCCGCGCGGTCGGCGACCCAGATCCCCACCCGGCCTTTTCGCCGCTCTCCCTTCACATTGAAGCGATCCAGCGCCGCGATCAGCCACGATTCCAAGGCATTCACATAACAATGAATGTCGTTGACCGGCACCGCGCCATGCGGGCGCGTCAGGTCGAGCATCGCGTAAACCGTGCGCTGACCCGGCCCGTGATAGGTCCATTGCCCGCCCCGGCCCGCGTCGAAGGCCGGGAAACGCCCAGGATCGACCAGTTCGGCGGGCTTCGCGGAGGTTCCGGCGGTGTAGATTGGCGGGTGTTCCACGGACCAGACCAATTCGTCCGCCGTGCCCGCCCGGATCGCCGCCACACGCGCGCGCATCTGTGCCAGCGCGTCCGGATACGGGGTCAACCCGTCCGAAATCCGCCACTCAAGATTCCCGCCGCCGTATGCAATTGAGGTGATTGAACCCATACCGGTCATCCGCTATACCCCGCTTCCTTAAACCACGTTGCGGTCGTGGCGGAATGGTAGACGCGCAAGCTTGAGGTGCTTGTGGGGGAAACCTCGTGGAAGTTCGAGTCTTCTC
>JAYWAX010000379.1:0-12817 GCA_043782125.1 Acetobacteraceae bacterium
GATCAATCGACTCGGGGGGCGTGTTTGACATTCCTGCCAAGAATCATACCGAATCCGAAAGTGTCAAAGGCTATCTTAGTGCCTATGGGGCAAAGCCCCAATTGCGCCATTGTCTGGCGCATGGGGATCATCACGTGCTGGACCAGCCGGGTCCGGCCTTGTTCCACCAAATACACCCAGATGCCGTCAATACCCCGGACCGCGGCGTCAGTCAGCAGGAACCGCTTCACCCGCGGTCGCGCCGATCCAACTCGTCCATTTCCTCAAAAAACACCCGCGAACACCGCGTCCCCATCCTGCAGCCGGCCCGCGAGCACATCGGCCAGTCCCTCGGCAATCAATGTCCGCGCATTGCTTCGGTATTCGCCGGTCAGCAGCCCCCGATCGTCGGGCAATCCCGCCTCCTGGGCTCGCGCGGTTTCCCGCGCACCCCGAACCCGCCAATCCCGCTCCGCGAGAAATGTTTCCAGCGCTTCCTGGATCAGGTCCTCGGCGCGGCGATGTTCGCCATCGGCGGCGGCCTGGATTTCAGCCAGCAACGACGCGGGAACCTGAAACTCAGCCAATGTCATGGCATCCTCCTTGACCGCGCGAAGATACTGCGGGCCGGGAACAGGGTCCAACGATAGCCCTACCCCCGCCGTCCTTCCTCCGAAAACGGGTTCTTCGTCCCCCGCAGTTGCAACCGGATCGGCGTCCCCGGCATGTCGAACGCCTCCCGCAGCCCGTTCACCAGATACCGCGAATAATCCTCGGGGATCCGTTCCGCGCGAGTCCCGAACGCCAGGAATGTCGGCGGCCGGGCCTTTGCCTGCGTCATATAGCGCAGCTTCAACCGCCGGCCTTCGACCAGCGGCGGCGGATGCTTCTCCAGCGCGTGTTCGAACCACCGGTTCAGTTCCCCGGTCGTCACCCGCTTGTTCCATATTTCGGCCGCCCGCAGCACAGTGGGCAACAACCGCTCCACCCCCGCGCCGGTCAGCGCGGACAGGGTCACGACCGGGATGCCCTTCATCTGATTGAGCGACGTTTCCAACCGGTCCGAGATCGCCTTGCGGGTCGCATTCCGATCCACCACCGCGTCCCACTTGTTCAAGACCAGCACGCAGGCACGGCCCTCGCGCTCGATCAATTGGGCGATACGAAGGTCCTGATCGTTGATGCCTTCGGTTGCGTCGATCGCCAGGATGACCACCTCGGCCATTTTCAGGGCGTTGATGGCGGAACCGACGGACATTTTTTCCAGTTCCGCCTCGATCCGCGCGGGACGGCGCAGACCGGCGGTATCGACGATCTCGATCCGGCTGCCGTCTTCGGCGGTCAGGATGGAGGCGATGGCGTCGCGGGTGATCCCTGGTTCCGGCCCGACCAGCATCCGGTCCTCGCCCACGAGGCGATTGAGCAGCGTCGATTTTCCGGCGTTCGGGCGCCCGACGATGGCCAGCTTCAACGGCCTTCCGTCTTGCGCCTCGTCCTCTTCCTCAGGCTCAGGCGGCAGGCGGGCGGCGATCTCGCTCATGAGGTCGGCGATGCCTTCCCCGTGCTCGGCCGACACACCGATCGGATCGCCCAGGCCGAGTTCGTAGGCGTCAAAAATCGAGGAGGTGGCCATGCGTCCTTCGGCCTTGTTCGCCACCAGCATCACCGGCTTGTCCTGACGCCGCAGCCACTGGGCGAAATGCCGGTCGATCGGCGTGAGCCCAGCGCGCGCGTCGATAACGAACAGCACCAGGTCGGCGTCGCGCACGGCATGGGACGCGCCCTCCCGCATGCGTCCGGCAAGGCTTTCTGGCGCGGCTTCTTCCAGGCCGGCGGTATCGACGAGCTGGACGAGGCGGCCGCGGAGCATGGCCTCGGCTTCTTTATTGTCGCGGGTAACGCCGGGGGTGTCGGCCACGATCGCCGCTCTCCGGCCAGCCAGCCGGTTGAACAACGTCGATTTGCCGACATTCGGCCGGCCCGCGATCACGACGACGGGCGGCATGTGTATTCCTCTCTATCGCCAGGCGGTCAGGCGCCCATCGTCGGTGACAACCAGGACGGTGCCATCGGCGACCACGGGCGCGAAAGGCGCGGGTGTGTCGGACAAGGACTGCTTGCCCAGTACTTCGCCATTCATCGGGTTCAGGAACAGGGCCTCGCCGTTGCCGCCAAGCGCAATCAAGCGGTTTCCGGCCAGAACGGGGCCGTACCAGGTGATGACGTTCTTCTTCTTCTCCGGATACTCCCACCGCGGCAAGGAGGCGACCCAGGAAATGCGGGCATCCTCCATGTTGATGGCGCCGATTTCCTGATCGGTGGAGATCAAGAACAGCCAGCTTCCCGCAACCCATGGGGGATTGGCGCTGGCGACGCGGCGTTCCCAGACCCGGCGTCCGGTCAGCAGATCGGCGGCGACCGTCAGGCCGCCCATGCCGGCGATGTAGACCTGGCCATTGACGATCGCGGGCTCGCCCCGGATCGCCAGGAAATCGACCAGCGCGGAGCGGCCACGGGTGATGCCCAGGCCGTCGGTCCAGACGACGGAGCCGGTTTCGGCGCGCACGGCGACGACCTCGCCGGACGCGAATCCCGCGACCACCATGCCCGCGCTGTAGGCGGGGGCCGGTCCACCCAGGATGGTGGTTGCCGCGGGGGTGGCCTGGTAAAACCAGAGTTGTGCGCCGTCGCTGACCGAAAGGGCCAAAAGTTTGCTGTCGATGGTGGTCAGGAATACGCGGCCATCGGCGACCGTTGGGGCGGAGCGCGCGGGAACGGACAGGTTCTTCCGCCAGCGAATGCCGCCATTGGCGGGGTCCAACGCGAGAAGCTCGGAGACGCCGTTGACGGCGAACAGGGTGCCGCCTTCCAGGCATAAGCCGCCGCCAAGATTTGTGCTTTCGACGTCGTTGGCAACGGTGACGGTGCGCCAGAGCCGCGCGCCGGTTGCCAGAGTGTAGGCGGAGACCGCCGCGTCGGCGTCCTGCGCGTAGACCACGCCATTGCCCACGACCGGGCGCGCCAGCAGTTTGCGGCGGGTGCCGCCCCCTTCGCCAAGGTTCGCGGTCCAGGCCTGTTTCAGGCTGTCGCTGGCCGCGAGGTGGCCCATCACATGTTGCGCATTACCGCCCGCCTGAGCCCACGACGCTGTCCGGGTCTGGGGCGGCAACGTGACCTTGGGCGCGGATTCATCCGGATTGAAGCCTCGCTGTGTGCCGCCGATCGCCTCACGCGTGCCAGGCAGCGGGTCCTTTTTCGACGAAAACCAGCCCTCGATTGTTTCGCATCCCGCCAGAAACAGCGGGGCGAGCAATGCCGCCCTGCGGCCCAGGGCGGCGCTCTTCAGAGTATTGTTCGGCCACGCCATGGTTTTTATCCGCCTACCCGGTCGAGCAAGGCGCCCGCTCTGCCCCGCACCCCGTTCGGTGCAGTCGTGTCTTCAACGAGTTTCTTCAACTGCGCGCGTGCGGCGTCGATCCGTCCTTGGCGAAGGTCCAGCAGGGCGAGTTGCTCCAACGCAAGCGACCGCCAGGCGCCGCCAGGGGCCGCCAGCGGTTTCAGGCGGCCTTCCACGAGCGCGGGATCGCCATCGTCGGCGCGATACAGGCACCAGGTCAGACTGGCCAGGTCGCGCAGCAACGGATCGACTTTGGTGTCGGCGGCGATCCGGTCCCACATGGCCAGCGCGCCCTGAATATCGCCGCTATCGGCTCGCAGTCCGGCGGCGCGGAACTGGGCCAGCAGGCGGTATCCGTCCGGCGCGCTGGCGGTCACGGCTTCGAACGCCGCGATGGCCTCGGGCCGGTTTGGTCCGGCGACGCCCGCGCTTTCGGTCCGTGCGGCGGCGGCGATGTAACGCGTGGCGGCGTCGATGTCCTGGCGATCCTGGTACCAACCCCAGGCTTTCCAGCCAGAGGCGGCGCCGATCACGGCCAGGCACAACGCGAACAGCAGCCCCCCGTATTTTTTCAGGAGCGCCTGCATCCGCTCATCGCGGAGTTCTTCTTCGACCTCGTCGAAAATATCGACCACGTGGTTCTCTTGTCAGTTAGGGCCGCGGACCATAGCGGCGGCGGTCCTTAAGGGCAAAGGGTCAGGCAAAGCGTCATATGGGATGGCGCGGCGGGAAAATCGATCCGGCCACCGGCATCAACGGATGCTTAACCTTTCCGGGTCACATTCGCCTTCATGTGTTCCTTGCGAAAATCGCCGCGACCCACACCCGCACAGCGCGGCGGCCGCGCATGATCGCGAACCGGGCGCTGTGCCACGCTTTTCGGGCTTTGCTGGCCATGGCGCTGACGGCGTTTTGCGGCTGCCAGTATTCCGACCCCATTTCGGCGGGTGTCGCGGTTGGAAGCATCGCCGTGTTCGGCCGCGCGCCGACCGACATGCTGGTTTCCGCCGCGACCGGCCGGGACTGCTCAATCGTCAACCTCGACAAGGGGCAGCGCTACTGCCACCCGCGCGAACCGCCGCCCGAGGCCCCCGCTTTCTGCACCAAATCTCTCGGCGCCGTGGACTGCTGGGCTGACGGGAAGCGGCCGCCGAACCCGCCAAGGGATGTCGCGGATGGCCCGCGCGCCCTGACGCCGGAGCAAGAGGCCATTCGTTCGCGCTGGTGGCCGGGGCTGTGGTGACACAAGACCAGGGTGCTGCCGCGCCGGGCGCGCACGCGGTAGGGTCGGGGCCATGGATCGCGCCAATGACAGCCCCGCCGACTTTCCCGCCCCTTTTCCGCCTGCCCTGATCGTCGCGGGCCCCACCGCCAGCGGGAAATCCGCCTTGGCGCTGGACCTTGCCGCGCGTTTGGGCGGCACCATCGTCAACACCGATTCGATGCAGGTGTACCGGGAACTCCGGGTCCTGACGGCACGGCCCGACCGGGACGACGAGGCGCGGGTTCCGCACATGCTTTACGGCGTCCGGCCTGCGGCGGAGGCGGGCAACGCGGCGTGGTGGCGTTTCGCGGCGCTCGACGCCATGGCTGCGGCGGCCGCGGCCGGGCGCGTACCGATCCTGACCGGAGGCACCGGCATGTATTTCGCCGCGCTGACGCAAGGCCTGGCCGATGTGCCGGACCCGGGGGACGAGGCCCGCGCCGAGGCCCGCCGCCTGCTGGCCGAACTGGGGCCGGACGCGCTGCACGCCGGTCTGGTCAAGGTCGATCCCGCCACTGCGGCCCGCCTGTCGCCGAACGACGGCCAGCGGATCGCGCGCGCCTGGGAAGTTTGGCGCGGCACCGGCATGGGGCTCGCCGCCTGGCAACGCCGAAAACTGCCACCCGCGCCGTGGCGGTTCTTCGCGATCCGGCTCGATCCACCCCGGGAGGTTCTGCGGCGCGCCATCGCCGCCCGCTTCGCCGCGATGGTCGCGGCGGGGGCCATCGAGGAAGTGCGTGCGCTGCTGGCCTTGGAGCTGGATACGGCGCTGCCCGCGATGCGCGCCCACGGTGTGCCGGAAATCTCCGCCTATCTGCGCGGAACCATGTCGCTGGAGGAATCCGGGCGGCGCACCGAACTGGTCACCGGGCAGTATACGAAGCGGCAGGCGACCTGGTTCCGGCATCACGATCTGGCGGATATCGGGGACACGGAAATTTTTACGTCGCGATATACCGAAGATACGAAATTATCGGATAGTTTAGTGGAAAGAATCTTTGCGTTTATTCAGCGCCGGGATTGACGCACCGCGGCAACCGGCCTATTCCCCGCGCTTCGCGAAACCCCCCCTGCCTTTTTCTCACGCCAAGGAGCCAGTGCGATGACGACCGCCGACAATCAGTCCGGAGCCGAAGTCCTGCTTCGCGCGCTGAAGGACGAGGGCGTCGAGATCATTTTCGGTTACCCCGGCGGTGCCGTCCTGCCGATTTACGACGCGATCTTCAACCAGAACGCCATCAAGCATGTGCTGGTCCGCCAGGAAGGCGGCGCGGTGCACGCGGCGGAGGGTTACGCCCGCTCCACCGGTAAGGTCGGCGTGGTGCTGGTCACATCCGGGCCCGGTGCGACCAACGCGGTGACCGGGTTGGCGGATGCGCTGATGGACAGTATTCCGGTGGTCTGCCTGACCGGCCAGGTGCCGACGCATTTGATTGGCAATGACGCATTTCAGGAGGCCGACACCACCGGCATCACACGGCCCGCCACCAAGCACAATTACCTGGTGAAGCGCTCCGAAGACCTGGCCCGGGTCGTACACGAGGCGTTTTATGTCGCCCGCACCGGCCGGCCTGGTCCGGTGGTGATCGACCTGCCCAAGGACATTCTTATCAACCCCGCGCCATATACTGAGGCGCCGAAAGTCCATCCAAGCTACCGTCCGCGCACCGAGCCAGATTTGGCGCAGATAAGCAAAGCCGTGGCGCTGCTGAAATCGGCGAAGCGCCCGATCATCTATGCCGGCGGCGGTGTCATCAATTCCGGCCCGCATGCGTCCGAGGCGCTTCGCGAACTGATCGCCGCCACCGGGTTTCCCGTCACCAACACGTTGATGGGTTTGGGCAGTTGTCCGGCCTCCGACCCTCGGTTTCTGGGCATGCTGGGGATGCACGGGACGTACGAGGCGAACCTGGCGATGCACGGTTGCGACGTGATGCTGGCCGTCGGCGCGCGCTTCGACGACCGGGTCACGGGACGGTTGAACGCGTTCAGCCCGGACTCGAAAAAGATACACATCGATATCGACACGTCCTCGATCAACAAGAACGTCCCCGTCGATGTGCCGATCGTCGCCGATGCGGGCAAGGCTCTGGACGCGCTGCTCGCCGCCTGGAACGCCGATACCACGCCGGTGGACGCGCCCGCGCTGACGTCGTGGTGGCGCCAGATCGACATTTGGCGGGAGCAAAAATGTCTGGCGTTCGAGCAGGACATGACCCCCGGGTCCATCATCAAGCCGCAATACGCGATCCAGCGTTTGTTCGAGATGACCCGGAACCTCGGCAAGGACGTGTTCATCACGACCGAGGTCGGCCAGCATCAGATGTGGGCCGCGCAATATTTTCACTTCGAGCGGCCGAATCATTGGATGACTTCTGGCGGTCTCGGCACCATGGGCTATGGCCTGCCCGCCGCCATGGGCGTGCAGATCGCGCATCCCGACGCCATGGTGATCGACATCGCGGGCGAGGCGTCCATATTGATGAACATTCAGGAAATGGGCACGCTGGCGCAGTACCGGCTGCCGGTGAAAGTGTTCATTCTGAACAACCAATATATGGGCATGGTCCGGCAGTGGCAGGAGCTGCTGCACGGCGCGCGTTATTCGGAAAGTTACTCCGCCGCGCTGCCCGATTTCGTGAAGCTGGCGGATAGTTTCCACGCCAAGGGGTTGCGGGCGACCTCGATCGAGCAACTGGACGCGGTGATCCATGAGATGCTGACCAGCGACATCGCCGTCGTCGCCGACATCGCCGTGGATCAGAAGGAGAACTGCTTCCCGATGATCCCGAGCGGCGCTGCCCATAACGAAATGATCCTTGGCACGGAAGCCGAGGGCACCGGTGCCGCCGTGTCCGACCGGGGTTTCGCGCTGGTCTGAGTTTTCGTCTCCTTTCCGGCGCGCGAGGCACCGCCTCGCGCGCTTCTGTTTCAAGCGGATCGCACCCATGTCCGGATACCAGGATACCACCAGCCGCACCGCCACGTTCTCGGTGCTGGTCGCCAACGAAGCGGGCATTCTGGCTCGCGTCATCGGCCTGTTCACGGGCCGCGGTTATAATATCGACAGTCTGACCGTTGCCCCGGTCGATGCCGATGGGGCTTTGTCGCGCATCAACCTGGTCACGTCCGGCACCGCGATGGTGATCGCGCAGATCAAGGCGCAGCTCGACCGCCTGGTGCAGGTGCACCGGGTCTCCGATCTGACCGCAGAAGGCCCGCATGTCGCGCGCGAGATGGCGCTGGTGAAGGTCGTTTGCACCGGCGAGAAACGCGTCGAGGCCCTGCGCATCGCCGAGACGTTCCGGTCGCGGGTCGTGGACACCACGGCCGGGAGTTTCGTTTTCGAAATTACGGGCGCGTCGGCCAAGCTCGACGCGTTCATCGCCCTGATGCAGGATCTCGGCCTGGCTGAGGTCTCGCGAACCGGTGTCGCGGCGATTGCCCGTGGCGCCAGCACGATCTCCTCCCTCCCTTCCGAGCACTGAAAAGGAACGAACCTCAATGCGCGTTTACTACGATACTGACGCCGACGTGAACCTGATCAAAGGGAAAAACGTCGCCATCATCGGCTATGGCAGCCAGGGCCACGCCCATGCCAATAATTTGAAGGACAGCGGCGCAAAAAATCTCGTGGTTGGGCTGCGTGCGGGCTCCGCCGGGATCGCCAAGGCTGAGACCTCTGGGCTGAAAGTCATGGACCCCGCCGATTGCGCCAAATGGGCCGATGTCGTGATGGTTCTGACGCCCGACGAGGGGCAGGGCGATTTGTACCGCGAGAAGTTGCACGCGAACATGAAGCCCGGCGCCGCGATGGCCTTCGCGCATGGGTTGAACGTCCACTTCAACCTGCTGGACCCGCGCGCCGACATCGATGTGTTCATGATCGCGCCGAAAGGCCCAGGACATACGGTGCGGAGCGAGTATCAGCGTGGTGGCGGTGTGCCGTGCCTGGTGGCGGTGTCGCAGAATCCGTCCGGCAATGCGTTGGAAGTGGCGCTGTCCTATGCCTCTGCCATCGGTGGCGGCCGGGCTGGCATCATTGAGACGACGTTCAAGGAAGAATGCGAAACCGATCTGTTCGGGGAACAGGTGGTGCTGTGCGGCGGTCTGGTAGAGCTGATCAAGGGCGGTTACGAGACCCTGGTCGAAGCCGGATACGCGCCGGAAATGGCGTATTTCGAGTGTCTGCACGAAGTGAAGCTGATCGTCGATCTGATTTATGAAGGCGGCATCGCCAACATGAATTACTCGATCAGCAACACGGCGGAATATGGCGAATACGTCACCGGTCCGCGGATCATCACGGCGGAAACGAAGGCCGAAATGAAGCGCGTTCTGGCCGATATCCAATCCGGACGCTTCGCGCGCGACTGGATGTTGGAAAACAAGGTGAACCAGTCCAGCTTCAAGGCGACCCGCCGCCGTCTGGCCGAGCATCCGATCGAGGAAATCGGTGCGAAACTGCGTGCGATGATGCCGTGGATCAGCAAGAACGCGCTGGTCGACAAGACGAAGAACTGACGTTTGGGACCCCTTCGCTGCGCCGGCTCACGATGCGCGCGGCGAAGGGCATGAGGTTTACCGCAGCACGGTACCGCCGCCGGACGCGCCACGCCTGCTTTGACCGGCCGGCATGGCCGCAACCATCCCTGCGAGGCCGCCCGGAGGCCGCCGAATGTTGATCGCGTTTGCCTGCGAAGCCGGCCATGCCGCACAGATCCCGGACAATCCGGCCACTGAAAATCTGGCGCCCGCTGTCTGGATCGACCTGTACGACCCCACGGCCGCGGAATCCGCGCGCGTCGCCGCAGCTACCGGGCTGCATGTTCCCACGCGCGCCGAGGTCAGCGAGATCGAGGCCTCCAGCCGCCTGATCGAGCGCGATGGCGTGCTCTATCTCAGCATGCCCATGCTCGCGATGGACGACGGTCCGCGCGTGGTCTCCGCCGGTTTCGTGCTCTCGCCACAGCGGCTGCTGACCGTGCGGTTCGCGCCAAGCCGGGTGTTCGATGGCTATGTGGGGAAATTCCCGTCCGGCGAGGTACCCTTCGCCAGCGGCGCGCATGTGCTGATCGGCCTTCTGGCCGCGATGGTCGATCGGCGCGCCGACTCGTTGGAAAAAACCCACGCCGATCTGGATACGATATCGCATCGCGTCTTCTCGCTCGCCGGCAAAAGCCGGGCGGGCCGCAAGATGGAAGATCGCATGTTGCGCGACACGCTGGCCGAACTTGGCCGCATTGGCGACCTGATCTCCCATATTCGCGAAAGTCTTCTGGGTGTTGGACGGCTGGTGCCGTTCATTGAGGCCAACACGACGGACTGGCTGCCCGCCGAACATCGTCCGAAACTCGCGACCTTGCGCGACGATCTTGCGTCGCTCAGCGATTTCGATAATCATTTATCCGATAAATTGCAATTTCTTCTCGATGCCACGATGGGGTTTATCAACATCGCCCAGAACGATGTCATGAAAGTCATGACCATCGCCTCCGTTGTCGGTATTCCGCCCGTGCTCGTTGCCGGCATTTACGGCATGAACTTCAAGAACATCCCGGAGTACGATTGGATTTTCGGCTACCAATACGCGTGGGCTTTACTCATCCTGACGACCTTGATTCCCTTGGGATTGTTTTGGTGGCGAAAATGGATCTGACTGCGAACCGGATGTGCGCGCGCAGTCGTCCCAAACTTTATTCCACAGCCGGAACCTCTTCTCCCGCCGCCAGCCGTTTGTTGACCTCCTCGCGCCATTTCAGAAATTCCTCGCCGCGCCAGCCATCGTGGCGTCCTTGCGCATAGGCCAGCGCGTTCCGGTAATAAACCAACGCATTGCGCCGCGTCTGCGCGAAATTATCGCGTGTCGAAACGATCTTCCCCGGCACGCCCATCACGACCGAGCCCTCCGGCACCTCCATCCCCGCGGGGACCAGTGCCATCGCGCCGATGACGCAGCGCCGCCCGATCTTCGCCCGGTCCATCACCACCGAGCCAATGCCGATCAGACAATCGTCGCCGATCTCCGCGCCATGCACGACCGCGCGATGGCCGATCGAGACATAGTCGCCGATCGTTGTCCCGTTGCCGCCACCAACATGGATCACGACGGTGTCCTGGATGTTGCAGAAGCGCCCGATGCGCACCGCCGCGCCCTCGGCTCGGATCACGCTGCCCGGCCAGAAACTGCACCCCTCTCCGGCGATGACCCGGCCGAAGATGCGCGCGGTGGGGTCGACGAATGAGGGGTTTTCGAGGTTTACCTCGGGGCCGAGGACAAAGGACATGGGCGTGGTTTCCTGGACTGGATTTCGGCCAGCCTGCCGGACTTCCCGCGCGCGGTCCATCGTGTATGAACAAGCCTCGTTCCCAGGGAGACCGCGCCATGACCAAACAATACCGTATCGCCTCCATCCCCGCCGACGGGATCGGGCCCGAGGTGATCTCTGCGGGGTTGGAGGTGCTGGACGCGGTTGTGTCGAAAGTCGGCACGTTCGAACTGGCGATCGATCATTACGACTGGGGCTCTAACTGGTATCGCAGGCACGGCGTGTTCATGCCGCCGGATGGCATGGCGTGGCTGCGCACGGCGGACGCGATTTATTTTGGCGCGGTGGGCGATCCGAATATTCCCGATCATATCTCGCTATGGGGTCTGCGGTTGCAGATTTGCCAGGGCATGGACCAGTTCGCCAATGTGCGGCCTACCCGCATTCTGTCCGGCGTGACCTCGCCGTTGCGAAATGTGAACACGGGCGATCTGGATTGGGTGATTGTGCGCGAAAACTCGGAAGGCGAGTATTCCGGTCAGGGCGGGCGCACCCATCGCGGCCAGCCGGAGGAAGTCGCGACCGAAGTCTCCATCTTCACCCGGCGCGGCGTGGAACGGATCATGCGGGTGGCGTTTGACATCGCACGGTCCCGCCCGCGCAAACATCTCACGGTTGTAACAAAATCGAACGCGCAACGGCACGGCATGGTGTTCTGGGATGAGATCGCGTCGCTGGTTTCGCACGATTATAAGGATGTGACCTGGGACAAGGAACTGGTCGACGCGATGACGATGCGGATGGTGTTGCGGCCGCGGTCGATCGATACGGTGGTGGGGACCAATCTGCACGCGGATATTTTATCCGATCTCGCCGCCGCACTGGCCGGGTCTCTGGGCATCGCGCCGACCGGCAATCTCGATCCGGAGGGGCGCAATCCCTCGATGTTCGAGCCGATCCATGGGTCGGCCTTCGACATTACGGGCAAGGGCATTGCCAATCCGGTCGCGAGCTTCTGGACCGCCGCCATGATGCTGGAACACCTGGGGGAAAAACCCGCCGCCGATCTGCTGATGGCGGCGGTGGAGCAGGTTTGCGCCGCCGGGATTTTGTCGCCCGATCTCGGCGGGAAGGCGACGACGAAGGAGGTCACCGCCGCCGTGGTGGAGGCTGTCCGTGGGATGAACCGGCCGGCCGGGACGGGCAGTTCCTCGGTGACGCCGGGGATTAAGCGGTTTCGGCCGCTGTCGATCCCGCCGGCGGCGGTGAAGCCGCGGTGAGGAAGCCCGGACTGAAGGGGTTGGAGCGATCGGTGCGCGCTGCTGAGGTGGACCCCGGAAACTGGACAGGTAGCTAAGAGAGAGTCTTCCCTTGGAACGGCCGGGTGGCCGAAGGTGAGTGTCTAACCGAAAATTAAGTTGTGTGATTTCAGTGGGTTATGACTCTCTGTGTTTGCAAAGACAACGGAGATTCTCATGGCCTGGACTGAAACCACACGCGCGGAGCATGACAGAGCCGGACTACGGTACGCAAGCGATGTCACCGACGCGGAATGGGCAATCGTGGGCCCGTTTCTGGAACGGCCGGCGGGCGGCCCGCCAAACACACACGGCGGAACGTCTGGGACGCGGTTCAGTATCTGGCGGCGTCCGGCTGCCAGTGGCGGATGTTGCCCAAGGACTTTCCGCCGTACTCGACCGTGCAGCACTATTTCTACCGCTGGCGCGACAGCGGTTTGATCGTCGCGGTCAACGAGGCGCTGACGGCGGCGAGCCGGCTCGCCGCCGGCCGGGCCGAAGCCGCTTCGGCGGGCATTATCGACAGCCAGTCCGTCAAAACCACGGAAAGCGGCGGACCGCGCGGCTATGACGCGGGGAAGAAAATCAAAGGGCGCAAACGTCATATTGT
>JAYWAX010000380.1:0-4660 GCA_043782125.1 Acetobacteraceae bacterium
GACGCAAAGGGGATGGGCATGGCGATTACATTGCAGGAGTCATTGCGGGGGCTGTTTTACGCGCCGTTTTATGTCGCGTTGGCGCACGATGCCTATGCCAAAGAAGGCGTGGAGGTTCGGTTCGTCAGCGCGCCGGAGCCGGGCCAGGCGGCGACCGCGATCATGTCCGGCGGGGCCGACGTCAGTTGGGGCGGGCCAATGCGGGTCATGCAGACCTACCATAACGATCCCGGCTGCGATCTGGTGAGTTTCGCAGAGGTCGTGACCCGGGACCCGTTTCTGTTGGTTGGCCGCGCCGCGCGTCCGGATTTCAAGGTCGCGGATTTGATTGGGCTCCGGCTGGGGTCCGTGTCCGAGGTGCCGACGCCGTGGATGTGTCTGCAAGAAGATTTGCGCCGCGCGGGCGTGGCGCCGGATCGGGTGGCACGCGTGGCGGACAACACGATGGCGCAGAATTGCGCGGCCCTGCTGGCGGGGACCGTCGATGCGGTGCAGGTGTTCGAGCCGTTCGTTTCGACGCTGCTGGCGGAGCATGGTTGCCACGTCTGGTATGCTCAGGCGAGCCGGGGGCCGACGAGTTACACGACGTTTTATGCGCGCCGGGCAGCGCTGACGGCGCGGCGGGACGAGCTGACGCGGATGGTCCGGGCCATTTACAAGACGCAACGATGGGTGGCGGCGGCCTCGGCAGCGGCGATCGCAGAGGCGGTGCGCGAGTTCTGGCCGGCGGTGGCGCCCGCGATCCTGGAGGCTGCCTGCGCGCGGTATCGGGCGTTGGGCATTTGGGGGGGCGATCCGATCCTGCCGCGGTCCGGGTACGACCGGTTGCTGGAAAGCCTGGTATCCGGCGGGTTCGTGCATCCGGGGACGCCGTTCGAGGTCGCGGTCGATAACAGCATCGCGCGCGAGGTCATGGCGGCTGCCTGAACCGGCGGGGGCAGTGTATGATCGGGCGATGTCCGAGTCGTCCCTGCCTCGCCCGGTTTTCGACGATGTGCCTGCCGCGCGGCGGCGCAATCTGGCGGCCGTGGGCGGGAAGGATACGGCGCCGGAGCTGCGTGTGCGGCGGTTGTTGCATGGCATGGGGTTTCGTTACCGCTTGCATCGGCGCGATTTGCCGGGGACACCGGATGTCGTACTTTCTGGGCGGCGGAAGATTATCGAAGTGCGCGGGTGCTTTTGGCATCGCCATCCCGATCCGGCCTGCCGTAACGCCGTTTTACCGAAAACGCGGGCGGATTGGTGGGCGGAAAAGCTCGCCCGGACTGTCGCGCGCGACGAACGGAATTTGGTGGCTTTGCGCGAACGCGGCTGGCGCGTACTGGTGGTGTGGGAATGCGAGACAGCCGATGAACGCGTCTTGCGGCCGCGGTTGACGGCGTTTCTGGCATGAGCTTCGCCGATCCGGCTTTGGCGCGGCTGGCCCAGGGTGAGCGGCCCAGAGTGTTGGATTTGTTTGCGGGCGCGGGCGGGATTTCGCTGGGGTTTCAGCTTGCGGGGTTCCGGATCGACGGGGCCGTGGAAATCGATTCGCTGGCGGCGCGAACCCATGCGCGGAATTTCGGACATGACGCAGTCGCGCGCGATATCACGCAGACGGAGCCTGAGTCGTTGGGGCTCGAAGGTGTCGATGTCATTGTCGGCGGGCCGCCATGCCAGGCGTATGCGCGGGTAGGGCGGGCGAAATTGCGAGAGGTGGCGGACCATCCTTCGGCTTACCGGGTCGATCCGCGGGGCAATCTTTATCTGCGCTATTTGACCTGGGTTTCGGCGCTGCGCCCGTTGGCGCTGCTGGTCGAGAATGTACCGGATATCATGCATTACGGTGGCCGGAACATCGTCGAGGAAATGGCGGAGGCGTTGGAGGCACTTGGTTACGATGCGCGCTACTCGCTGATCAACAGCGCGTTTCATGGGTGTCCGCAGATGCGGGACCGCGTGTTCATGATCGCGTATCGCCGCGATCTGGGTGTTTCGGTGCGGTTTCCGGCGGCGTCGCGGTTTATGATTTTACCAAAAGGCTATGCCGGGACGCGCGCGGTCGCGTTGAAGCATATCGGGCCGAATTTCGTGCCCGCCGACACCGGACGCGCCGATTTGCCAGGCCCGGTCACAGCGCGGGAGGCGATCGGGGATTTGCCGCCGATCCTCGGCGAGTCGGTCCGGCGCGGGGCCCGGCGGTTTTCGGATATCTCGCGTTACACCGAGGGCGCCGATTTTTCCGATTATGTCCGGATGATGCGGACGTGGCCGGAATTCGAGGCGGGAGAAGGGATTTTCGACCATGTCATTCGCGCATTGCCTCGGGATGTGCCGATTTTCCGGGCGATGCGGCCGGGGGCGGAATATCCGGAGGCGCATGAAACTGCGTGCGGTCTGGCGGCGGCGGAGGCGGCACGGCTGGGAATAGCCGCTGGAACGGACGCGTTTCGGGCGCTGTTCGCGCGGATGGTGCCGCCATACGACGTCGGGAAGTTTCCGAACCGGTGGTGGAAGCTGGACGCGGATCAGCCGGTGCGGACGTTGATGGCGCATATTGGGAAAGACGCTTACACGCATATTCATTACGATTCTGCGCAGGGGCGCACGATTTCGGTACGCGAGGCGGCGCGGTTGCAGGGATTTCCCGATGGGTTCGGGTTCGAAGGGACGATGAACCCAGCGTTCCGCCAGATCGGCAACGCGGTGCCACCGCCGATGGCCGCAGCGATCGCGGCGACGATGCGGGAGACGTTGTCGGAAGCGGTGGCGCGGGAGGCGGCGCCGGTGGCCGCGTGAGACCAACTGGCCAAACTTTTGACTCTTGGCCAGGCATCTCCCCCACGTTATGGCCCGACTCGATCGGGCCACCGGTTGCGGCACGGCGATTGGACAAAGGGCGCCTGCCGCCAATGATCGTGGCCACTCTCGCAATGGTGTACCGCCCCCGATGGCCCACTCGGGGGCGTGCCATGACGGGGAGAGGACCTCGCGATGGGTCAATCGTTCGTGCCGTTGGTGTAAGACCGTGCGTCCGAACGATTGACTCTCGGCTCGGCTTCTCCCCGTCGTCATGGCACGGCTTGACCGGGCCATCCGGAGCGGTACTGCCTCGGGAACGAAGGCACCGGAGGGTTCCTCGCGCCGATTTTTTCGCGAATGGAACCGCCGGCGCCGGTTCCGATGGCCCGGTCGAGCCGTGCCATGACGGAGAAACGCATGCGGCCACGTTCAAGCAATTGCCCTGGGCGCAGCCAAGGCACAACGATCGAAACCCGGAACCTGGACAGGCCAGAAGCCGGGGGTCAGTAGCCCGGCAACTCGTTGACGCAGGTCACGCGCCAGCCCTCGTCGTGGCGTTCCAGGCAGGTCAGCGACAAATTATGGATCGACAAATGCAGCGCGTGGCTGGGGTGGACCGCCAGAGCATGCGCGACAGCGGCGCGGATGGTGCCGCCGTGGCTGACGATCACGACGTCCTCGCCGCGGTGATCGCGGGCCAGGCGTTCCAGCGCGGCGCCTGCGCGGACGATGACGTCCACCATGCTCTCGCCGCCCGGGGGCTTTTCGTCGCCGGACAGGGGCCAGAAGGGCGGCTGCGGGTTCAAGAGTTTGGCGGGCAGCTCGGCGTGGGGCAGACCTTGCCATTCGCCAAGCGATTGCTCGATCAGGTCCGGTTCGACGGCCATGTCCTGGGGGGGATAGCCCGCGGCGAAGATCGTGCCCGCGGTGCGGCGGGTGCGCGACAGCGGCGTCACTTTCCAGACGGCGGGACGCGGCAGGCGGCGGGCCAGGGCGGCGTACATCGGACCTTGTTCGGCCAGCGCGGTTTCGCACAGCGGGACGTCCATGACGCCATACAGGATGGCGCGAGCGTTTTCGTCCACCACGGCGTGGCGGATCATCCAGAAGCGGGTTTCGTTCATTCGCCGATACTCAACAATGCGCCGCGGATCCGCGCCTGGCGGAACTGCCGCGCGAACAGCAGCGTCGCGGCGCCCAGCCAGATCAGGTTCAGCCCGAAGGCCCACAGCAGGTGGTTCCATTGGATTGCGCCATCCGCCAGCACGCCGCGCATCCCTTCGAACACATGCGCCGATGGCAGCGCGAGCGCGATGGGTTGGACCACGGCGGGCAGGACGGAGACGGGGTAAAACACGGCCGAGAACGGCGCGAGGCCGAACAGCACCGACCAGGCCAGTGGCTCTGCGCCCGCGCCGTGACGCAGGATCAGGCTGACAACGCCCAGGGCGACCCACCAGCCCATGATCATCAGGTTGATGAAGAACAGGATCAGGATCGGGCCCATCGCGAACAGGTTGAAGGCGTAAAAAGCCCAGGCGAGCAGGACGGCGGGGGCGACGCCCACGATCATGCGGATGAAGGACATCGCGATCAGCGCGGCGACCAATTCCCAAGGCCGAAGCGGACTTACGAAGACATGGCCCAGATTGCGGGACCACATTTCTTCCAGGAACGAGATCGCCATGCCCATTTGGCTGCGCAGGCAGACCTCCCACAACAGCACGCCGCCCAGAAGCGCGGCGGCGGCGACGGCGGCGCCAGAGCCCAGACGGCCCATGAGGAAGCTGGCGGTGAAGCCCCAGATGCACATGCCAAGCACCGGCCAATAGGCGAGTTCCAGCAGCCGCGGCCAGGAGCGGCGATACAGCGCGAGGTG
>JAYWAX010000381.1:0-4655 GCA_043782125.1 Acetobacteraceae bacterium
AAAGCCGACATGACATCGCCGTTTTTCTTCCAGGTGCAGATGTTGCGGGATACGCAGAGCCAGGTGCCCTCGGCGATCTGTAGGTTGGTCCCATCGAATGTGCAACGGAATGTCATTCTCAACCGCGACGCGCCGCCGTTTAATAATCCAGAGTTACGGAGGGCCGTGGCATTGACGCTGGACCGGCAGGCGTTCATCGATACGCTGACGCAAGGTAAGGGCGATATCGGTGGCGTGCTGCTGGCGCCGCCAGAGGGGGTCTGGGGCATGCCGCCCGCCTTGATACGGCAACTGCCAGGTTACGCGCCGGACGTCGCCGCGAACCGGAACGAAGCCCGCGCGATCATGGAGAAACTGGGGTTCGGTCCCACACGGCGGTTGAGTCTGAAGGTATCGACCCGCGATATTCCGCCCTACCGCGACCCCGCTGTGATTCTGATCGATCAGTTGAAGGAGATTTATATCGATGCCGAGCTCGAATTGATCGACACCACCGGCTGGTATCCGAAGGTGATGCGGCGGGACTATACGATCGGTCTCAACCTGACGGGTAACGGCCTCGACGATCCCGATCAGGCGTTTTACGAAAATTACGCGTGCGGTTCCGACAGCAATTACGACGGATACTGCAACCGCGCGATCGACAAACTGTTCGACGAGCAATCGATGGAGCGGGATCAGGAGAAACGCAAGACAATGGTGTGGGAGATCGAACGGCGTTTGGCCGAGGATGTCGCCCGCCCGGTCTTGTATCACAACCGCTCCGGGACCTGCTGGCATCCATATGTCAAGGGATACTCGCCGATGGTCAACAGCATCTATAACGGCAATCGCATGGAGGATGTTTGGCTGGATAAATAATACCAACAGGCGGAACGATTGATTTTTGGCGAGACCGCCCTCCCAATCATGCTCTGACTCGATCGGGCGCGGAAGTTTCAGCCGGGAAAACGCGACAGCGCGTATCGAACGACGGCGGCAAGCGGCCAATCTCCGGCCCGCCGGCGCAACGCCTCTAACGTGAAGGACGCCTCGTACTCCGCGCGATCGCCGGTTTCCATCGCGCGTTCGGGAGTCAACCCGGGAAACGCCCGCTCCAGCACCGCGATATCGCGCGCGACATACAGCCGGTTCCGTTCGTCCGCGCCGACCGCGGTTCCAACCCAGTCCAGGGAAAACCCGGACGCGAGCGCCAGTTCGCGCGTGAATTCCCGCAAAGTCCGGCTGTTCCCCTCGTAAAACCCGTGCGCGTGGTCGAGATCGCCATACAGCGCCGCCAGGCGCGTGGAAGCGGCGTCCAGGCTCTTGCCTTTCAGCCGCCGCGTGCCGCCAAACGCCCGAAGAATGGCCGATATTCGCGCCTCGACCGCGTCATGGGCATAATGAACCGCGTACGCCCGGGTCCATCCCTCCAGCACCCGTTGTTTGGTCCACCGCTCCGTCGTGTCGTCCCGGACGCATCCGGGGCGGTGTTCCGGAAAATCCTGGAACAAATACGCGTGGACGGCTTTCAGGTGGGCGAGATTGAAATTCCCCTGGATGGGGATGTCTCGGAGTTCCAAGACCCGAATGAAAACAAGGTCGGCCTCGAGCTCGGACGGCCCATGCCCCTCTTCGGTCAACGGCCGTGCCGTTTCCTGATCGTCGCCGAATGTTCCGCGCTATCGATGTCCCCGTCGATATACCGCTGGTTCAACGCCTCGACCTCGGCGCTCAGCACAAATCCCTCCAGCCGCATACTCCCGCGCGCGTAATCGATCGACGCCTTCCGCCGCGCCCGTTCCGCCGCGTCGATCCCGGGCCGCGCCCCGGCCGGTGTCAGAACAACAACATCGTTCATGCGCCTCTCCTCAGCCGGAAAGATACCATCCGCGCCGCCGCGCCACCACGAAAACCGCCGCCGCTCAGCGCGTCCACCCCAGCATCGCGTAACAAGCCTCCGGCAACCGCGGCTTCGCCGCAGGCGGCCGCGGAGGCGGCTTCGGCGCGCTGAGCTGGTCGAACCACCATTGCAATTGGTCGCACCCGTCGCCCACCGGTGGCGGCGCCTTGGCCACGCATTCCGTCTGGCCCGGCGGGCATTTGAAACTGATGTGCATATGGGCGGCATGCCCATACCAGGGCCGGATGAACCGCAGCCACGACCGGTCGCCTGTCACCGTCCGGCACAATTGTTGTTTGATGGCGGCGTTCACCAGCACCCGGTCCACGCCCGGCAGAGTCGCCGCGATCCACAACAACCGCACCACCGCCTCATTCCACATGGCGGGCTGAATATCCCGGTAATCCCCCCGCACCAGACTCGCGATCTGGATTGAATCGCGCTGCGCCTCGCTCAGATACCCGCGCATCCGCATATCGATCGCCACGTCCACGTCCAGCCCAACCTGGTGGCTGACATGCCCCCCCGGCATTGGCCCGCCGCGCGGCCGCGACATATCCTCGATCAGCAACGGCGGCAGCCCATTCGCATAGGCTTTCCGGGCGAGTTCCCCGATCCCCGCAACGGTCACCGGCGCGCCCCAGAAATGGCTGATGCGGCCATGGATCGTCTGATACCACTCGCCGGTATCGGGCAAATTCACCGCGCCCGCGACGCAGCCGCCATTCGACCCGCCGCCGACAATCCGCAGCGGCCCCAGCAACGGCGGCCCCACCGGCCCGTACTGCGCCGATGCCGCCTGAGCGCACACAAGGACAAACACAAACGCCAGCAGACGGAGGAGGGTCAAAATCTTCGCTCGAACACAGTGATGACGTCGCCCGGTTGCAACGGGGCCTGGCGTTGGGCTTTGCCCTCCATCGTGCCATTCCCCGCCGTCCGGATCACCGAAGCATAATCCTCGACCGCCCGGTACGTGAAGCCACCTGCCACGGCGGCGGCTGTCACCACGGTCATGCCGGGTTGGTAGGGGTATTGGCCCGGCTTGTTGACCTCGCCCAGTACGTAGATCGGACGATAGGCCGCGACTTCGACCGACACCGAGGGTTTGCGCAGCACGGCGCCTCGGCGCAACGCGTTTGCGATCGCTTCTTCCAACTCTCGCGGTGTCTTCCCCGCCGCGCGGACCGCGCCCGCCAGCGGCAGCGCGATTTCGCCGAGATCGTTGACGCGGAATTCGCCGGTCAAGGGTTCCTCGCCATAAACAATCACGCGCAACGCGTCGCCTGGGCCGAGCCGATACCCGCCATCGGCCTGGACCGGCAGTTCCGGCAACCCCCGGCCGGGCGCACAACCCGCCAAAAACAGTGTTACGAACAACAACAAACATGAAAAACCCGGCACGATTCATCCTCCTTTTGAGGGTGACCCGCCGCGACTTTAACCGCTCCAGGTGTACCAACCGTTAACGGACCGGCGCAAATTTTCGGTCCACCGTTAACCGCCTGTTCACCCGGCCCAGTTAAGACAAGCGTGTTCCGATACCGTCCCCGGCACCAGGCGCGGGGCGTCACGCGAGGCCCATCACGGGATGTCCGACCGGCCGAGACACACGCCAGGCACAGAGGCGCCGCCGGGGCCCGCTCGTTTGGCGGGTGCCCGGACGCATCGTGTGACCGAAGGGGAAGGCCGCAATGCCCGTGCCGCGATCAACATCTTCCGGCGTCATTTCTGGGCTTTTCTCGTCATCGCCGGGCTCGTGCCGGCCTGCGCGTGGGTCGCCATCCAACGCGTTGCGCCCCGGTATACGGCCGTCGGCGCCCTGATTTACGAACCCAGCGATTACAAGGCGCGGGAGCTGCAAAGCATCCTGCGCAGCGATCCGACGACCGAGGCGGTCATGGCCTCGCAGGCGGAAATCCTGCAAAGCCTTAAGATCGCGCGCCGGGTCGCGGATCGCGGCAATCTCTATAACAATCCTGAATTCAGCCCCTCCGCCCGCCCCCCCGGTGGGACCGGTCCCCTCGCCTGGGTTCGCGCCAAACTGGGCCTTGGCGACGACCTGCCGCCGGAGACCCCGGCCTACGGTCCGTCGCCCGACGCCGCGCGCGATGCGACGGCGCTGGCGGTGCGCGACGCCCTGCGCGCCACGCCCGTCCGGTTTTCTCGTGTGCTGGAGGTCAGCTTCACGGCGCAGGACCCGCTGGTCGCGGCGGCGGCCGTGAACAACGCGATGGACCTATATATAAAGGACCAATTCACCGCCAAAGCCGCCGCCGTCCGCCGCGCTACGGGCTGGCTGGACGAACGCGCCAATGTGCTGCGCGCCGAAGTGCGGCGGGCAGAGGACCGGATCGCCACCTATCGCGCCGACCACAATTTCGCGCAGGGCATGCATGCCGCCCTGGACGCGGAAAAGATTTCCCATTTGAACGAAGATTTGATCCGTGCCCGCGCCGAACTCGCCGCCGCCGATGCCAGGCTGGACGCCGCCCGGGGGAAGGCGGGCGCGGAGGCGCAGGCCGCCATCGCGTCCTCGGTGGTGCCGTTACGCGCCAGCCTCGAACAACTCACGGCGCAGAACCAGGCCCGGACCAGCCGTCTGGGCGCCAACCACCCGGAGGTTGAATCCGCCCGCCGCCAGTTGGACGACGCGAAACGCGCGGTCGCCGCCGAAATCGTCCGCGTGGTCGCCGCCACCGCATCGGAACGCCGCGCCGCCGCCGATCGGGTCGCGGCGCTGGAGCAAAATCTCGCCGAGGCCCGCCGCGAC
>JAYWAX010000382.1:0-4655 GCA_043782125.1 Acetobacteraceae bacterium
CATGCCGCGGTTGCGGATGAAATGCTTCGACAGCAACGGCACGAAGACAACCAGGCCCAGGCAGTTGGCGCCCAATGTCATGACGATCCTGATCGGCGGCGCGACCCTGACCCTGGGGTTGCTGGCGAGTTCGCTGGCCACCGAACTCTGGCACATGGTTGTCCTTTACGGGATCGTCATGACATTGGGCGCCAACTGCCTGGGCCTGGTTGTCTTCGTGCCGTTGCTGTCGAAGCATTTCATCCGCAACCGCGGCATGGCCGTTTCGGTCGTGCAATCGGCGAATGGCTTCGCCCGCGCCTTTTCCGCGCCCGTCACCACCCTCATGATTTCCGGACTGGGCTGGCGCGGCGCCTATCTGTGGCAAGGCCTGTTCATGGGCGCCGTGCTGCTGCCGCTGGCGTCGCTGTTCCGGGCCACGGGACAAACCACCGCAGCCAGCCGGAAAGCCGGTGCGGCCGACGGCTGGACGCTGCGAGAAGCCATGCGCACGCCGCATTTCTGGCTGCTGGCCGCGGTTTATATGTTCACTGGCCTTGGCTCGTTTCTGGTCGCGTTGCACCAGATCGCTTTCGCGGTGGATATCGGCTTCGATAAACTTTACGCCGCCTGGGTTTTGGGCATGGGCGCGTTCCTGTCGCTGCCCGGGGTGATCGTGACCGGCACGCTGTCCGATTACATCGGACGCGAATTATCGGCGGTCGTGACTTACGGCACCTCGATTGCCGGCGTGGCCTGCGGAATGCTGATCACGTCGCCGGATCAGCATGCCCTGCTGTGGGCGCACGCCTGCCTGTTCGGCCTGACCTGGGGCGCGCGAGGCCCTGCCATTACCGCCAAAACCGCGGATTTGTTCCCCGGTCCCAACCTCGGCACAATCCTGGGCGCGATCACCATCGGCACCGGGCTGGGGTCGTCGGGCGGGTCCTGGCTGGCGGGATATGTGTTCGACGTGACCGGGTCGTATCGCGCGGCGTTCGGACTTTCGATCTTTTTTTACGTGTGCGGGGGTATCGCGTTCTGGGCGTTGCGGCGCCCGCCCGCGCGGCGGTAACCGGCTCCACCGATCGACGCGTCCCGGCACGCCGGGGCGCCGTGCGGTTTCCCGGCGGATTTTGCCGCCCAGGCCGCGCGCCAGGCCGGGGCGGAACGGGCTTGTCCCATCGACGATGACGTTGCCGCGCCGTGAGCACGGGCGAGCGCGTCGAGATCGAGGGCGGACGGCAGCCGGGTCGATATCCCGGACCAGCCGGGGGATGCGGGGAGGGACGTCTCCGTCGCGAATTGTACTTGCCCGCGTCGCATCCACGGCCGTGAACGGTGGCTTGGGCCTCCGGGCATTTGCCGCTATGAGGGCCACCGCAACGCCGCCAAGGACTCACTCAGCCCCATGTTCGATTTCGCGTGGTCGGAAATCGCCTTGATCGCCGCCGTGGCTCTGGTCGTGATCGGCCCCAAGGATTTGCCGGTCGCCATTCGCGCCATCAGCGGCTTCGTCAAGAAGGCTCGCGGCATGGCCAGCGAGTTCCAGAGCCATGTCGACGAGATGATTCGCGAGGTGGATCTGAAGGACGTCAAGGATTCCATCAACGACATCCGCAACTTCGACATACGCTCCACGGTCGAAAACGCGATCGATCCGGGCGGCACGATCCGCGACACGTTCAATGCCGATCCGCTGGCCGCTGCGGATGGCGCGACGGAGGCCGCGGCGGACGAAAATGAGGCGGTGCCCGCGGAACCTTTGCCGCCGCAACGCGTGGACGCGCCCGCCTTCATGCCGCCGCCGCTGGTGCCGTTCAGGGAGGGCCCGCCGCCGCCAGAGCCGCCGCCGTCTTTCATTCCGCCCGTCGCCATGCTCCAACGCCCGCTCCCCTGACAGACTGAAGACCGACCGTGGCAGACCCAGAACCCGATCCGATCGACGACAAGCCGATGCCGCTTATGGAGCATCTGATAGAGCTGCGGACGCGGCTGATCTGGGCCATGCTGTCGTTCGCGGTGTGCTTCGCGGTATCGTATTATTTCTCCGAGCGCGTTTATTACTATTTGGCCCTGCCGCTGGCGGATGTGCTGAAGGAAACCGGCGCGCACGATCCGAAGCTGATTTATACGCAGCTTTACGAGGCGTTCTTCACGCGCATCAAGGTCGCGTTCTTCGGCGGCGCTTTCATGGCGTTTCCCGTGATCGCTGCGCAGCTCTGGCTGTTCGTCGCGCCCGGGTTGTATCGCAGCGAGAAGAAGGCGCTGCTGCCGTTTTTGATGGCGACTCCGGTGCTGTTCTTTCTGGGCGCGTCGCTGGCGTATTTCTTCGTGATCCCGATGGCGTGGCGGTTTTTCGCGGGGTTCCAGACGGAGACCGGGGGCGGCGGCGTGCCGATCGAGCTGTTGCCCAAGGTGGGCGAGTACCTCGATCTGGTGATGCGGATGATCTTCGCCTTCGGGCTGACGTTCCAGTTGCCGGTTGGACTGACCTTGCTCGCGAAGGTGGGGATTACCAGTTCCGCGGCGCTGCGCCGCCATCGCCGCTATGCGATCGTCGGCATGTTCGTGGCCGCTGCGGTGCTGGCGCCGCCCGATATTCCCAGCATGGTGATGCTCGCGGTGCCGCTGATGGCGCTGTATGAAATCTCCATTATCGCGGCGAGCTACGTCGAAAAGAAACCGCAGGAGGACTGAACCGATGCACGATATCCGCGCCATCCGCGCCAATGCTGCGGCGTTCGACGCGGCACTTGCCCGGCGCGGACTCGCGCCGGTCGCGGACGAGGTACTGGCCCGCGATGGGGAACGGCGGGCGGCACAGACGGCGTTGCAGGAGAAGCAGGCCCGGCGCAACGCGCTGTCCAAGGAAATCGGCCAGGGGAAACGCACGGGCACGGACACCGCCGCGCTGGAGGCGGAAGCCATCGGGCTTCGGGACGAGATGGACGCGCTGGAAAAAGTCGCGGCCGCCGCCGATGAGGCGATTCCCCGGCTGCTGGAAGTGCTGCCCAACATCCTCGACCCGGAGGTGCCGGAGGGCCGCGACGAGACCGCCAACGTCGTCCTGACCCAACACGGCGAGCCCCGCGACCTCGGCTTCGAGCCCAAGCCCCATTGGGAGTTGGGCGAGGCCCTCGGCCAGATGGATTTCGCCACCGCCGCGAAGATGGCTGGTGCCCGTTTCACGATCCTGCGCGGTTCGCTGGCCCGCCTGGAGCGCGCGCTTGGCCAGTTCATGCTGGACCTGCATACGGAGCAGCATGGCTACACCGAGACCATCGTGCCCTCGCTGGTCAATGCGGCCACGCTGCACGGCACCAGCAACCTGCCCAAGTTCGAGGAAGACCTCTTCAAGACCACCGACGGCCGGTACCTGATCCCCACCGCCGAGGTGCCGCTGACCAACACCGTGGCTGGCGACATCCTGGCCGAGAAGGACTTGCCCATCCGCCTTACCGCGCTGAGCGACTGCTACCGCAGCGAGGCCGGCGCGGCGGGCCGCGACACCAGGGGCATGTTGCGCCAGCACCAATTTCGGAAGGTGGAACTGGTCTCCATCGCCCATCCCGGCCAGAGCAGCGCCGAACACGAGCGCATGACCACCTGCGCCGAGACGGTGATGCGCCTGCTCAACGTGCCCTTCCGGCGGGTGTTCCTCTGTGCCGGGGACACCGGGTTCGGCTCCGCCCGGACCTTCGATCTGGAGGTCTGGATGCCCGGTCAGCAGGCCTGGCGGGAGATCAGTTCGTGTTCCAATACCAGAGACTTTCAGGCGCGGCGGATGAACACGCGGTTCCGCGCCGCCGACGGCAAGACCCTGGCGTATGTGCATACGCTGAACGGGTCGGGCGTGGCGGTAGGCCGCGCGTTGATCGCGGTCATGGAGAATTATCAGCAGGACGACGGCTCGATCGCGATCCCCGAGGTGCTGCGTCCCTACATGGGCGGGTTGGAGCGGATCGCGGTATAGCGCACGATCGCTTCGAGGCGAGGCGATCGCGCGCCGGCAGGTTTTTTGTTTAATATCAACTGACCAAACGATCGACTTGTCGCTCCGCTCAGGCCGCGTCATGGCACGCCCCCGAGCGGGCCATCGGGAGCGGTAACCGATTGCGAGAGTGGCCACGATAAACCGCGGGGAGCGCCTCTCGTTCAATCGCCGTGCCGCGCCCGATGGCCCGGTCGAGCCGTGCCATGACGCGGCGAGGTATGGCGGCTTCCTTTCAGCGATTGCGGCGTCCCGGGCGATCGGCCCACGTGCGGCTCGCGACAGGCTGTCCGGACATGTCCCGGTCACGATGACCCGGCGCGACGCGGTGACAATCTTGGGCGCGCGCCTGTATCCTGGCGGGGCGCGGGCGCGGCGCTGACTGGCCGGCCCAAACAGGAGACCCAACACATGGCACGCGTGCGCGACATTTCCGCTTCCGAGCTTCCCCCCGATCTTGCCAAAATCCATAACGATTTCTCCTCCGCCTACGGTCCGTTCCGCAATCAGGTCGCGGTCTTCGCCCATGTTCCGGCGGCGCTGCGTCACCTGATGCCCATGCTGATGGAACTGCGCGCGGCGAACACGCTGGCGAAACGTTATCTGGAAATCGCGATCGTCGTCGTTTCCAAACTGAATGAATGCCATTACTGCGTTGCCCATCACAAACCCTTCCTGGCGG
>JAYWAX010000383.1:0-4653 GCA_043782125.1 Acetobacteraceae bacterium
CCGGATCTTCGGTTGGGGGTGGCTCGGACGCGGTGTTCAGGGCCTGGCTGTACATGGGTTCAGCCCGCGTGTTTGTGGACGAAGGATTTTATCAGTTCCAGCGCGCGTAACGAATCGGGCGCGGTTGGGGCGTTGGGGATGAAGGCGTGGGGCTGTTCTGCGAAGATATGTTTTTCGATGTGGCCGCCGGACGCGTGGTAGGCGGAGGCGAAGTTGTCGGCCATGTCCAGCGTCAAATTATTATCGGCGGTGCCCTGCACGATCATCGCCGGCGGCTGCGCGGTCTTTTCGCCGCGAAGCAGCAATAATGTTGGGTTGCCTTCCTCCATGGCCGCGACGGAGGGCCAGAATTTATCGTGCGCGGCGACCAACCTGTCGTTGCCGTTTTCCTGCATGACGCGATAGCGCTTCAGCGGGTCCGTGACCGGCCAGCAGGCGATGGCGAACCGCAGCGACGCGTCGTGGGTTGACCCCGCCAGCGGCAGTTTCGCGTAACGCGCGTCTGTCGGTCGCAGCGCGCTGAGCAGCAGCATGTGGCCGCCGGAGGACGTGCCCAGGCCGCCGACCAGATCGGCACGGCTTTGGAATTTTTCCGCGTTGGCTTTCAGCCAGCGAATCCCAAGGTTCACGTCGGCCATGGTGTCGAGATAACCGGCCTGGGGCGGCATGCGGAAATCGATCGAGGCGACGACGACTCCGCTGGCGGCGAGGGCCTCGGCGATCGCGACGTTGTTGAACCGGTCGCCAGAGGTCCAGGCGCCGCCGTGGACTTCCAGCACCGCAGGAAAGGGGCCGGGTCCGGTTGGCTGGTAGACCCGGGCCAGCAAAGCCTGGCCGTCCTGGCGCTGGTATTCGATGTCTTCGGCGTGAAAATCCATGGCGATGGTCCTCCTTACGGGGAGCGTAGCGCCGGAGGGAGGCCGGTGGAAGCGCGGTTATTCCGGCCAGAAGTCCGGGTTCATGGCGTCGTCGAAGGAAAACGGGCAGGATGGCGGGAAGCTGCTCCGGATCAGGCCGGTTTCGTTTTCCGCGTCGATTCGAGCATGGCCGTACGCGCTGGCGATGGCTTCGCCGAGTTTCGCGCGCAAGCTGGGATTGTCAGCGAGGTGCTCGGTCAGATGCAACCTTTGTTGTTCGATCGTCCGCCGCCAGGAGCCGCCTTGCAGGCCCGGCTGATGGCGCCATTTCAACAGATGCACGAACAACACGGTCAGCCTGCTGACGAGTTCCCGCTTTTCGCTGCGTCCCATGCTTTCGATCTCTTCCGCGATATTCTCGATATCCGCCTCGGTCAGGCGTCCGGCGCGCAATAACGCGGCCTGTTCGTATGCCCAGGCAAAGAAGTCGGAATCGTAGAGGGTGGTATTCGATGGCATAGGTTCACCGTCTCCAGATTCCGGAGTGTACCCGAACGGGCCGATGCGGTCACGCCCAGAATTCCGCCCTCCCCATTTCCCCTTGGGCATTTCCCCCCAAGCGTTTCCCCTGGGACATTTCCGCTGGCGCCCCGGGGTTGCTATAATCGTTCCCGCACACCGAACCGCTCCGGAAAGACCGATCCCATGGACTTCGCCCTCACCGAACCGCAGCAACAAATCCGCGACAACATCCTTCGTATCTGCACGAAATTCGACGACACGTATTGGCTGGAACGGGATCGGGACGCGGTTTTCCCGCACGCGTTCTTCAACGCGATGGCCGAGGGCAATTGGCTCGGCATCGCCATGCCAGAAGCCTATGGCGGCTCTGGGCTTGGCATTACCGAGGCTGCGGTGATGATGCAGGCGATCGCGGAATCCGGCGCGGCCATGAGCGGGGCCAGCGCGATTCACATCAACATCTTCGGCCTTAACCCGGTGATCGTGCGGGGAACCGAGGCACAGAAAGCGCGCATGCTGCCGCCGTTGATCGCAGGCAAGGACAAGGCCTGTTTCGCGGTGACCGAGCCCAACGCCGGACTGAACACCACCGAACTGACCACGCGGGCGGAAAAGCGCGGAGATCGATATATTATCAATGGCAACAAGATATGGACCTCCACCGCGCAGGTCGCGAACAAGATTTTGCTGCTGGCGCGGACCACGCCGCTGGATAAGGTGAAGCGGAAAACGCAGGGTCTTACCTTGTTCTATACGGACCTCGACCGGACCAAAGTGGAAGTGCGGCTGATCCATAAAATGGGCCGCCACGCCGTGGACAGCAACATGGTGTTTTTCGAAGACATGGAAATCCCGGAAGAAGACCGCATCGGGGAAGAGGGCGAGGGATTCCGCGCCATTATCCACGGCCTGAACCCGGAACGCGTTCTTGTCGCCGCCGAGGCCGTGGGAATCGGGCGCGCCGCGCTGGATCGCGCCGCCCGTTACGCCCGCGAACGCATCGTCTTCGGCCGTCCCATTGGCCAGAACCAGGCCATTCAACACCCTCTGGCCCGCAACTGGGCGGAGCTTGAAGCCGCCAATCTGATGACCATGAAAGCCGCCTGGCTTTACGACACCGGACAGGAATGCGGCGCCGAAGCGAACGCCGCGAAATACCTGGCGGGCGAGGCCGGTTACCGCGCGGCGGAGCAGGCCGTGATGACCCATGGCGGCATGGGTTACGCGCAGGAGTTTCATGTCGAACGCCTGTTCCGCGAAAGTCTGATCCCGAGGATCGCCCCGGTCAGCCGCGAGCTGATCCTGAGTTACCTGGCCGAACGCGTGCTCGGTCAGCCGAAGTCGTATTGAGTTTCAGCCAACCAACCAAGGAAGGAAACACACCATGACAGTTCTCCGGTCGTCCAATCGCAAGACCAACGTGCAGCCGCCCACGAATTTCACGGGCGTCGTGTTCTCGGACGAAATCGTGCAGGGCTCCGCGCCGTCGCGGATGCGGGCCTCGGTCGTGTCGTTCACGCCGGGCGGGCGGACGGCGTGGCATTCGCATCCGGTCGGGCAGACGCTGTATTGCCTGTCGGGCGCGGGCCGGATTCAGTTCGAGGGTCAGCAGGTCCAGGAAATCCGCTCCGGCGACACGGTGATCATTCCGCCGAACACGCGGCACTGGCACGGATCGGCGCCGGACAAGCTGTTCTCGCATCTCGCGATGTCCGAGCAGACCGACAAGGGCGAGGGCACCGCGTGGTTCGAGCATGTTTCGGACACGGATTATAATGCGGCGCCCGCGCCGGTGACCTGATTTCGCGGGCGGGCACGGCCTGGCCGTGCCCGCCGATCGGCCCGGCGATATCGTTCAAAAATCCGCGCGGCGCTTCGCCCCGTCAGGCCTGAGACAACGCGCGTGCGCTCACACCAAATGCCGCCAAACCGCCATCCCGTAAACGCACGCCGCCAGTCCGATCGCGCCCGCCACATAACCCAGGAGGCGCATTTTCGTGACGACCGATACAGAGGCGAGAACGATCGAAATCTGCATCGCGCCGGCTGTGTATTCGTAGCCATGGTAAAGATGGAATGCGTGATCGCGTTCCTGTTCCTCGTGCTTCGCTTTTTCGCCCAATTGTTTCATGCCGTCTTTGCCGGGCTCGTCGCGCATGCGGGATTCTTCGGCACGCGCAGCCTTGATCTTTTCCTGGGTCGCCGCGGCGTCGGCGTTCGGCAGGGCTTCCAGCAGGACCGCCTGCGAATTGCGCAGCGTCGCGCGCAAATTCTTCGCCTGGTAAAACGCCCATGTGTCGGAGGACCCGATATGATGCGTGAGGTAGGCGGTCTGCGAGGATTTCGCGGCAACTTCCGCGATCGCCAACGCTGCCGCCAGGAACGACACCACCATCGCCATTTGGCGTGGCCAAGGATCGGAGTCCCCGTGCGCGTGGTGCGCTTCGTGGATTTGTTCGTGCGCGGTTTCGACCGGATCGACCATCTGACTTTTCTCCCAGTTGCGGCTGGCGCAAACTATGGCGATTCGCGGATCGATACCAACGGGGGAAATGGGTCATGACCGAACTGGCGCGAAAAGTTCTTGAAGGCCTTCGGGTGATCGACCTCAGCCGCGTTCTGGCGGGTCCGTATTGCGGGCAGTTACTGGCGGATTTTGGCGCGACGGTGATCAAGATCGAAAGCCCGGAGGGCGATGAGAACCGCCGTTGGCCGCCGTTGTCGGCAGACGGGGTGAGCGCCAATTTCGGCTCCGTCAATCGCGGCAAACGGGCGATGGTGCTGAATTTGAAGACTGAACCGGCGCGGGCGGTGTTGGCGGCGCTGGCGGCCAAGGCAGATGTGCTGCTGCACAGTTTTCTGCCCGATACGGCGGCACGGTTGGGCATCGGGAACGCGGCTCTGCACGCCGCCAATCCCCGCCTGATCATTGGCACGATTTCCGGGTACGGCGCTCTGGGCCCGCTGGCAGAGAAGCGCGGCTACGATCTGATGGTGCAGGCGTTTTCCGGCGCGATGTCGACGACGGGGCTTCCCAATGGACCGCCGATCCGCAGCGGGGTCTCATTTATCGACATGTCCACCGGGCTGTCGCTGTATGGCGGCATCGTCACGGCGCTGCTGGGACGCGAGCGGACGGGCCGCGGCACCTGGGTGCGGGGATCGTTATTGGAAACCGCGATTTCGTTGCTGGGGTATCACGTTGTCGGCTGGATGCAGGCGGGTCTGATGCCGGAAAAACAGGGCTCGCGCAGCGGTCATTTGGTGCCGTATC
>JAYWAX010000384.1:0-4651 GCA_043782125.1 Acetobacteraceae bacterium
CGGCGGCTGATCGGGATCGCGGCGTTCTGGGCCGCCGCCATGGCGAAGGGCCGGCCGATCGCCAGCCCGCCCGCCGGATTCTTCAACTGGTCCTGGAAATAGTCTCGCCCGGAGAAATTCGCGGGCTTCGGCGTCCCGGACCGGAAATCGGCGATCACGTCGCCGCTTTCGTTGAGGACGTTCACGAAGCTGACTTCGGCCGCCGCCAGGGGGTGATCCAACGGCGGCCGTGCCGCCAGGGAACGATCCAGGGACGATTGCGCCGCCGCCTCGCGCAGCAAGAGGTCGAAGACCGCAATCCCGGCCTCGATCCGGCCCGCGAGCCCGTCGGCGATTTCCGTCGTCTCCCGGATCGCCGCGACAGAGGCGTTGTCGCGCAGGGACAGGCTGAGGAACAGGCTCGCGATCAGGCAGGCCGCGCTGGCGGTCAGGCCAACGGCGAGCGACCAGGGAAGGACGAGACGGGTTGGGGGTGCGTGCATCTTGGGTGTCCGGCGATGTGCGGGCACAGTGGGCCGAATGTACTGATAAAGTGTTGACGCGATCGCGATTTCCGAACGGAAGATCGGGCGGGCCAAGGGGACGGGTTCGCGGCGGTGGCGCAGTGGCGTCGATGCGCGAAAGGCGCGAAGCACGCGAAGATCGCGCAGGTTACCAGTGCGATCGATGGCTTTCGGGGGCCTCGGGATGTTCATGATTTGCGGGGCCAGCGGCGTGTCAGCGCCTCCGGGAAATATATTTCTTTGGTCCCCGCCGCAGATCGGACCGGGTTGCAATCGCGGGCGATCCATCGCGAGATAGGGGCCGGCGCGAGATACGGGCCAGCGCGACATGCCGGACAGCAGAGAGGCTACC
This sequence comes from Acetobacteraceae bacterium, assembly GCA_043782125.1. Taxonomy (GTDB): domain Bacteria; phylum Pseudomonadota; class Alphaproteobacteria; order Acetobacterales; family Acetobacteraceae; genus Rhodopila. The sequence continues at coordinate 856 of JAYWAX010000384.1, forward strand.
ATGGAACTGATCGACCTCAGCCGCGAGTTGTTTCACCGCACACAGGTGCATCCCTCCCACCCGCCAGTCGTGGTGACGGTCTGGGGCGACCATTCCGAGAAGAAGGTCGCGGGCAACACCGTTTTCACCTCGAAGGCCCTGGCGCTCAGCCTGTCCGACCATTCCGGCACCCATGTCGATGCGCCCGTGCATTTCGACCCGCGGCCCGGCGCGGCCTCGATCGACGAAATGCCGCTGGAGAAATTCTATACCTCCGCGATCTGTCTCGATCTGTCGCATGTCCCGCTGAAACACGCGGCAACGGTGCCAGAGATGGAAGCGGCGCTGGCGAAATCCGGCCAGGATATCCGGCCCGGCGACACCGTCCTGCTTTGGATGGCCACCAACGAACGCCTTCTGGGCAAACCCGGCTATCCCCACGACTTTCCCGGGCTTGCGCTCGAATCGGTCCACTGGCTCGCCGACAAGGGGATCGGCATGTTCGGGGTCGAGGCGGTCAGCCCAGCGCCAGAGGGCGAGCTGAATTTCCAGGCGCATATGGCCTGCGCCGAGCGGGGCATCACACACATCGAGTGCCTGGCGAACCTCGACAAGCTGGTGGGACGCGGGCGCTTCCGCTTCATTGGCTTCCCGCTGAAGATCCGGGGCGGCACCGCCAGCCCGATCCGCGCGGTCGCGCTTTTCGAATAACCGGGTTCGAACAATCGGTTTCGAATCATTGGGGAGGACACCATGCCGAAACTCACACGCGACGGCGTCGCCATTCATTTCGAGATTCACGGCGAAGGGCCGGCGATCCTGCTCAGCCATGGTTACAGCGCGACCTGCCGCATGTGGGACGGGCAGATCGCGGCGTTTAAGGACAGGTATAAGGTCATCGTCTGGGACATGCGGGGACATGGCGAAAGCGATTACCCCACCGATCCCGCCGCGTATTCCGAGGCGCTGACAGCCGCCGACATGGCCGCCATCCTCGATGCCGCCGGCGAGCCATCCGCCATCGCCGGCGGTCTTTCTCTGGGTGGTTACATGACGCTGGCCTTCCATCTGCGCCACCCCGCCCGTTGCCGCGCACTGATGCTGTTCGACACCGGACCTGGCTTCAAGAAAAATGAGGCGCGAGACGCCTGGAACAAACGCGCGCGCGACCGGGGGGACGACCTCGACGCGCGCGGGCTCGCGGCGCTTGGCGCGTCGGACGAGGTGCGGATGAGCCAACATCGCTCCGCCGCCGGGCTCGCGGGTGCGGCGCGGGGCATGCTGACGCAGGAAAACGATGGCGCGATCCGGTCGCTGGAAACGATCGCCGTGCCAACGCTGGTGCTGGTGGGCGCGAACGATACGAACTTCCTGGCGGCGACGGATTACATGGCCGCCAAAATCCCGGGGGCGAAAAAAGCCGTGATCCCGGACGCGGGCCATGCGGCGAACCTGCACCAACCGGCGGCGTTCAATCGCGCCATGGGCGATTTCCTGTCCGGTCTGGGCTGAGCCTTTCCGCTGTTTCATCGTCCACGGGCGCGTCCCGTGGACCGGCCCCAGATCGGCGCCGCGCCCTGACATAAGACGATCGCCGCGCCTGACACCTCACGGAGCCCCCCTATGTATCGCGACATCCATGGCCTGACTGTCACCGCCGCGTCCGAAGCCGCTGTCCAGGCCATCGACCATACGTTGGGCGGATATCTGGAATTCCGCGCCGACCTGCCGGGACGGGTCGAGACGATGATGCGGGCCGGACCGGACTGCGGGCTGGCGCACGCGGTCAAAGGCTACCTCATGATGCTGGCGTATAACGTCCGGGTTTTGCCGGTGGCGCGGGCGGCGGCAGAGGCCGCGGTGAGCCTGACCGCCAACGCCACGCCGCGCGAACAGGCGCACGCCGCCGCGCTGACCGCCTGGGTTGCGGGCGACGCGGGCAAGACATCCGCCATCCTGGAGGACATCCTGCGGGACCACCCGCGCGACATGATCGCCTACCGCACGCATCATCAGGTAAACTTCTGGTTCGGGCGTCCGGACAAGATGCTGGCGGCGGCGCGCATTGTCGCGCCGCACTGGTCCGGCGCCGACTCCGGTTACAACGCCATCCTCGGATGCCGCGCCTTCGCCAACGAAGAAAGCGGATTTTACACCGAAGCCGAGGCCGTGGGACGCGAGGCGATCCAGCGCGATCCCACCGACCTCTGGTCCGCCCACGCCGTGGCCCACACACTGGAAATGACGGGACGCCGGCGCGAGGGCATCGCCTGGATCGACGCGTTACAGGACAACTGGTCCCAGGCGAATAACGTGAAGCACCATCTTTGGTGGCATCAGGCGATGTACTGGCTGGAACTCGGGGATACGGCGCGGGTGCTGGCGCTGTACGATACGCGGTTCCGCGATCTGGACTCGCCGTTGGCCAAGGCGGTGCCAGACCTCTACATCGACATACAGAACGCCGCGTCGATGCTGTTCCGGCTGGGCCGGCATGGCGTCGATCCGGGCGCGCGGTGGGTCGAGCTGGCGGATAAGGCGGAGGCGCGGATCGGCGATTGTCTGAACGCCTTCACCCTGCCGCACTGGATGATGGCTCTGGCCGCGACAGGCCGGGAGGACGCGGCGCAGCGGATGCTGACGGCGATGCGGGATTACGCCCAGGGAAATTCGGGGCAGGACCCGGGAACGAATGCGAGACTTGTGCGGGAGGTCGCGATTCCGGTCTGCGAGGCTGTACTGGCGCACGGTCTGGGCCGGTTCGCGCAGGCGATGGCGGCGATGCGCCCGGTGCTGGGGGAGATGTACCGGCTTGGCGGCAGCCACGCGCAGCAAGATGTGTTGGAGCAGGTTTACCTCGATGCGGCACTCAGGTCCGGGCTGGGCGAGGACCGGGATTTGCTGATGGAGCGGGTATCGGCGCGCCATCCCTTGCCGCCGGCGCGCCGGGTTGGATATGCGATGGCGGGGTAACGCCGCGGGCCGGCCCAGAGGGCTTCGCCCGGCATCCGCCACCCGGCGAAAGGCGCGGGTCAGGTCGATCGGGTCTGTGTTCGTGCCAACGACCGGAAACGGGCCGCCCTTCCAGGCGGCCCGAATCGTTCAGGCGACTTTTTTACCGAGATGCGGGAACATCGCGAGTTTCGCGGCTTCGTCCATATCCGCTTTGAACGCGTGCCGATCCTTTAACGCCAGCGCGCGAACGGCGGCGGGACGGGCGGAGATTTCCGCCAGATGGCGCTGGACATTGGGGAACATGGCGGGCCCCTCGGCACCAAGCACGACATTCAGCAGGCGCGACCAACCCCAAACGGCCATATCGACAACCGTGTAGGTGTCGCCAAGGACGTAATGCCGCGAGGCCAGACGCGCGTCCAGAATGCCCCAATGGCGCTGCGCCTCGAACGTGTAACGGTTGACGGCGTAGTCCTTCGGCTCCGGCGCGACATTGCGAAAGTGGACGGACTGGCCGGAATAGGGCCCGATCCCGGACGCGACAAACATCATCCAGGACAGCATTTCCCCGCGCGCCGCCAGCGACGGACCCGCCTGGAACAGGCCGGTTTTCTCGGCAAGATACAGCAGGATCGCATTGCTATCGAACACCGTCGCGTCGCCATCGATAATGGACGGCACTTTCGCGTTGGGATTGATCGCCAAATAGCCGGGCGCGTGCTGTTCGCCCTTGCGTCCGTCAACGGGTTTCAGGTTGTACGGCAGGCCCATCTCCTCCAGGCACAGCGCGACTTTCATCGGGTTCGGGGCGAGATTGTAGTAAAATTCGATCATGATTTCCTCACGCGGGTTTGGACCGGAC